>NZ_JABWRO010000120.1:0-16999 GCF_014268985.1 Pseudomonas sp. RW10S2
GCGCCGCGCGGGCGGCGCTCGATCTCATAGACGCTGAAAATCTTTCGGCGAACCCCTCTCAGCCTCTACGCAAACACCTTGAAATGCATGGCACTCAAGGCGCTACGGCAGACAGGATCGCGTGGGCTGCACGGACCCGTTCATCGTTGGGGTAATTGCGATTGGCGAGCAGCGCGATGGCGACCCCCTTGGCAGGCACAAAGGCGACGTAGGCACCGAACCCGGTAGTGGCCCCGGTCTTGTTGTACCAGTACGCTGGGCCGGCCGGTTGTGCGGGTTGCAGCCGTGTAGCGATTTGCGGCTCACGGATCATCTGCACACCATTGCCCTTGATCAGGGTGTCGAGTGCGACCGGGTAGGGGTAGCGTTCCCAGCCCAGGCCCTGGGTCATGTCGCCCACCTGGAAGTAGCCGCCGTGGGTGATGGCGATCGCCTTGGCCATATCCGCCGACAAACCCCGTGGATCGAGTTGCGCGCGCAGGTAGGTGAGCATGTCGGTAGCGCTGGTCTTGATGCCGTAGGCTTCGTCGGCGAAGGCGCCAGGGCTTACGCGAATCGGGCGCTCATTGGCGTCGTAGCCCTGGGCGTAGTGGCCGCGTTCTGCTGCCGGGACCTGCAGGTAGGTGTGCTTCAGGCCCAGGCCCGGGAGCAGGCCTTGCTGCATCAGTTCGGCGAACGGGCGCTTCTGCGCCTGCGCCGCGAGGCTGCCGAACAGTCCTAGGCTCGGATTGGAATAGCAACGGCGGGTGCCGCGCTCGGTTTTCTGCTGCCATTGCTGGAGGAACACCAACGCCTGCGCGTCGTTGGCCACCGCGTCGGGGAACTGCAAGGGCAGGCAGTCGGCACTGTAGGCGCCCAGCTCCAGCACGCTCGCCGTACCTAGGTCCGACTTCGCCAGCGCTGGCTGGTAGCGGCTGGCCGGGGCATCGAGGTCGAGCTTGCCTTGGGCGCTGGCCAGGGCGACGAGGGTGGCGGTGTAGGTCTTGCTCACCGAGCCGACCTCGAAAAGCGTGTCGTGGGTCACAGGCCGGTTGTCGTCCTTGTCGGCCACGCCGTAGCTGAAGTAGTGCGCCTGGCCGTTGGCGTAGACCGCCACGGCCATGCCGGGAATGTGTTGTGCCTGCATCAGTGGCTGGACGATGGCGTCGACCTGGCGTTGCAGGTCGTCGGCCAGCGCAGGGGGGGCGGACACCGCCAGGGCCAGGGTGAGCAGGACGGGGCGTAGGCTGTACATCGATAGGTTTCCTTGCCTGGAAGAGGGCCAATGTCCGTTCAGCGACACTGGCGGGGGTTCCGGCGTTAGCGCCGAGAGAGCGCAGACCTTATCGTCAGGCCTTGCACCATGACAAGACGGACACTTCATGAAGTACCTGCGCATGCTTTTCGATAAATTCACCCTGACCCTGCTCTCGGTGGTCCTGCTTGCCACCTTGCTGCCCTGCTCGGGTGACGGCGCGGTCGCCTTTGGCTGGCTGACCAACCTGGCGATTGCCCTGCTGTTCTTCCTGCACGGCGCCAAGCTGTCCCGCGAGGCGATCATCTCCGGGGCCGGCCACTGGCGCCTGCACATTCTGGTGTTCTCGTGCACCTTCGTCCTGTTCCCGTTGCTGGGCCTGGCGTTCAAGCCCCTGTTCGTGCCGCTGGTGGGCAACGAGCTGTACCTGGGCTTGCTGTACCTGTGTGCCTTGCCGGCGACCGTGCAATCGGCCATCGCCTTCACTTCGCTGGCACGTGGGAATGTCCCGGCAGCGATCTGCAGCGCGGCGGCCTCCAGCCTGCTGGGTATCTTCCTTACGCCGTTGCTGGTGATGCTGTTGCTGGGGGCTGACGGCGATACCGGTTCGGGGCTCGATGCAGTACTGAAGATTACCTTGCAGCTGCTGGTGCCCTTCGTGGCCGGGCAGATCGCCCGTCGCTGGATCGGCGCCTGGGTCAAGAAGAATGCACGCTGGCTGAAGATCGTCGACCAGGGTTCGATCCTGCTGGTGGTCTATACCGCGTTCAGTGAAGCGGTGGTGACGGGCTTGTGGAGTACCGTCTCGCCGCAGCACTTGCTGGGTCTGTTCGTCGCCTGCGGCGTGTTGCTGGCGGTGGTGCTGCTCGGTACCCGCTTGCTGGGGCGCGTGCTGGGCTTCAACGTCGAAGACCGCATCACCATCCTGTTTGCCGGCTCGAAGAAGAGCCTGGCCACCGGGGTGCCGATGGCTCAGGTATTGTTCGTGGGGAGCGGGATCGGCGCGATGATCCTGCCGCTGATGCTGTTCCACCAGATCCAGCTGATGGTGTGTGCGGTGCTGGCACAGCGCTACGCAGCGCGTGAAGTGGTGGGCGAGGAAGCTTCGGCGGCGTCCTGACGCAGGGGGTGGTGTGAGCGGGACGCGAAGCGCGTACCGTTCACACCAACGCTCGCTCTATCCCGCCCGCCACCAGGCTCTCCATCAGCCCGACGCCTTGCAGCTCGGGCACGCCACGCGCTTGCAGAACGCCCGGCAGCTGGTTCAGCAAGCTGCCCAGCACATGGCCGGCCGCTGCCAGCACCTCGCCGCCATGCCGCGCCTTGGGCGCGACCAGTTGCAACAGCCCGGTTTCGTAGTCCTGGCGCAGCTCGCCCAGGCGTCTCTGCTGAGCCTCGCTCAGGCAGCAGAAATCCCGCTCTGCCAGACGAAACTGCAAGGGCCGTTCTGCATGCAGTTGCCAGTGTGCGGCAATCAGGCCAGGCAGTGCCGGCTTGCCCCGGGCCAGTGCCCGGCGGCCCTGGTCGAGCGTAGCCAGCAGTTCTTCGTACAGTTCCTCGATCAGGTCGAACAACAAGTCCTGCTTGCTCGGGAAATGGTGGTACAGCGAGCCCGCCGTCAGCCCGACATGCGCGGCCAGCTCGCGCATGCTGACCTGGCCGAAGCCTTTTTCGGCGAACAGCGCCATGGCCCTGTCGCGGCGTTCCTCGAAATTGGCGCAGCGCAGAGCAGCAGTGACTGGCATGGCGCGCGCTCCTCAGTAGGTGAAGAAACCACGGCCGCTCTTGCGCCCGAGGTATCCGGCAGCAACCATCTCCTTGAGCAGCGGTGCAGGGCGGTACTTGCTGTCGTTGAAGCCCTCGTGGAAGGCCTCCATGATCGCCAGCAGGGTGTCCAGGCCGATCAGGTCGGCCAGGGCCAGCGGGCCAATCGGTTGGTTGCAGCCCAGGCGCATGCCCGTGTCGATATCCTCGGCGCTGGCCAGTCCCTCCTGACGCACGAAGATCGCTTCATTGATCATCGGCACCAGGATGCGGTTGACCACGAAGCCCGGGCGATTGCCCGCAGTGATCGGTGTCTTGCCCAGTTTCTCGGTGACCAGCAGCGCCTGGGCGTAGGTCGTGTCGCTGGTCTGCAGGCCACGGATGACCTCGACCAGGGCCATCATCGGCACCGGGTTGAAGAAATGCACGCCGATGAACCGCTCAGGGTGCTCGATGCTGGCGGCCAGCTGAGTGACCGACAGCGAGGAGGTATTGGTGGCGATCAGGCACTGTGCAGCGACACTGGCGGCCACCTGCTGGAGGATGCGCTGCTTGAGCGCCAGGTTTTCGGTGGCGGCCTCGATCACCAGTTGCGCGCTCGACAGCTGTGCGTAGTCGGTACTGGTGCGGATGCGTGTCCTGGCTGCTTCGGCTTTGTCCGCCTCAAGGGTGCCCTTGCTGACCTGGCGCTCCAGGTTCTTGCTCAGTGTGGCGACACCGCGCTCCAGCGCAGCGTCACTGACATCGATGAGCAACACCTGGAAACCGGCTATCGCGCACACCTGGGCGATGCCGTTGCCCATGGTACCGGCGCCGATCACGGCAATCTGCTGAATGGTCATGTCGATGCTCCCGTCACACGCGCTCAAAGACCACGGCGATGCCTTGGCCGCCGCCGATGCACATGGTGGCCAGCCCATAGCGGCCCTGGATACGCTGCAACTCGTGAATGGCCTTGGTGGCGATGATCGCGCCGGTGGCGCCGACCGGGTGGCCCAGCGAGATGCCCGAACCGTTGGGGTTGACCTTTTCCGGATCGAAGCCCAATGCCTGGGCCACGGCGCAGGCCTGGGCGGCGAAGGCTTCGTTGGACTCGATCACGTCCAGGTCGTTGACCGACAGGCCGGCTTTTTCCAGCACCTTGCGCGTGGCCGGGATCGGGCCCAGGCCCATCAGCTCAGGTTCGACCCCGGCATGGGCGTAGGCCACCAGCCGTGCCAGCGGCTTGAGACCCAGGCGGCGCACCGCATCGCCAGTAGCCAGGACCAGGCCAGCGGCGCCGTCGTTGATCCCGCTGGCATTGCCAGCGGTGACGCTGCCGTCTTTCTTGAACGCGGTGCGCATCCCCGCCAACTGTTCGGCACTGACATCCCCGCGCACGTGCTCATCGATGGCGAACTGCACGCTGCCTTTGCGGGTTTTCAGTTCGATCGGCACGATCTGGCTGTCGAAGCGGCCTTCGGCGATGGCGCGGGCGGCGCGACGCTGACTGGTCAACGCCAGTTCGTCCTGCATTTCACGGGTGATGCCGTGCTTGGCGGCGACGTTCTCGGCGGTGAGACCCATGTGGAAGCCTTCGAATGGATCCTGCAGGATGCCGACCATGTAGTCGATGCCCTGCAGGTCACCCATGCGCGCACCCCAACGGGCTTGCGGGAGCAGGTAAGGTCCGCGGCTCATGGACTCGGCGCCAGCCGCCAGGGCAATGTCGGTATCGCCCAGCAGCAGGCCCTGGGCGGCGGATACGATAGCCTGCAGGCCCGACCCGCACAGGCGGTTGACGTTGAATGCCGGGGTTTCCTTGGGAATGCCGGCGTTCATCGCCGCCACTCGGCCCAGGTAGGCGTCGCGGGGCTCGGTCGGAATCACGTTGCCCATCACCACATGGCCGATCTGCTCGGCGGCCACGCCCGAGCGCTCGATGGCAGCGCGCGTTACGGCGGTGGCGAGGTCGGCCAGCGGCAGGTCCTTGAGTGAACCACCAAAACCACCGATGGCCGAACGCACTGCACTGACGACGTAGATTTCTGCGCTGCTCATATATAGCTCCGATTGCGAAGGCGTGGCGGGACGGTGCCGGGCTCTGCGAGAATGGCGACCGTTGCGGATGGGCTCCGAGTCTAGGCAAAGGCCGAGAAAGGGCCTATGCCGAAACTGCTCAGTCAACCTGGCATTTTTTGCCACTCAGCATAGACAGCGGATATCCGTCATGCGCGAAAGCGATTCGGTCGCGGTGTACTTTCTCAATGCCATGCTCCACGCCCTGCGCGATCGCCCCGAGGCGCGCGATGCGCAACTGCGTGCGGTCGGCATCGACCCGGCGCTGCTGGCCCAGCCCCAGGCGCGGGTGCCGGCCAAGGCGTTTGCCCGGCTGTGGCTGGCGCTGATCGAAGACCTGGACGACGAGTTTTTCCGTCTCGACAGCCATGGCATGCCGATGGGTAGCTTTGCCCTGATCTGCCGTGGCTTGATCCAGGAGCTGACCCTGGAAAAGGCCCTGCGCCAGTGCCTGGGCAATTTCGCACTGTTCCTGCGCGATTTGCGCGGCAGTTTTGCGGTGCGCGGCGGGCGTGCGGTGATCAGCGTGCAATCGAACATCGGCGATCCTCTGACCCGGGTCTATGCCGAGGAAACCTTTCTGGTGCTGGTCGTCGGCCTGCTGTGCTGGCTGGCTGGAAGACGCATCAGCATCGACCGCACCGAGCTGGCCGTGGCGCGCCCCGCACAGGAGGACGACACGCTGCTGTGGGGACCGGACCTGCGCTTGGGCAGCGGGCGGACCGAAGTGGAGTTCGACAGTGCCTGGTTGCGCCTGCCGGTGGTGCAGGACCTGGCCGCGCTCAAGACCTTCCTGCGCAGCGCGCCGCAGGGCCTGGTGATCCGTTTTCGCAACCAAGGCGACCTGGTGGCGGAGGTTTATCGCCATCTGCGCAGCCGTGGCTACGGACAGTGGCCGACCCTGACTGCCATGGCCGAGCGCCAGGGCCTGAGCGCCAGTACCTTTCGCCGGCAACTGGAGCGCGAGGGGCGCTCGTACCAGCAGATCAAGGACGAAGTGCGCCGGGCCATGGCGTTCGAGCGATTGCGCGAGGGGCAGTTGAGCATTGCCGAGATCGCCGAGCAGACCGGGTTCCAGGAGCCCAGCGCCTTTCATCGTGCATTCAAGAAGTGGACGGGGCAGAGTCCGGGGAGTTATCGGACCCGGCTGGGCGTGAACCCATAGATGGCCTGGGCCGCATGGCGGCCCCAAAGGCTCCACCTCAAGCCGGCACCATGGCAAAGCCGACACCAAAGCGGTTCCAGGCATTGATGGTAGCGATCGCCAGGGTCAGGTTGGCGACTTCGCCCGCTTCGAAATGCTCCAGCAGCGCTTCGTATTCGGCCTGCGGCGCACCGCGTTCAGGCAAGCGGGTGAGGCTTTCCAGCCAGGCCAGCGCGGCGCGCTCACGGGGCGTGAAGAAACGGGTTTCCTGCCAGACGCTCAAGGTCTGCAAGCGTGCCTCGGTTTCGCCCGCCTTGCGCGCATCGTTGGCGTGCAGGTTCACGCAATAGGCGCAGCCGTTGATCTGCGAGGCGCGCAGGCGCACAAGTTCGAGCAGTGAATGCTCCAGGCCGCACTTGGCCAGGACCTGCTCCAGGCCGACCATGGCCTTGTAGGCTTCAGGGGCGTGCCTGGCCCATTCGATTCGATCGTGCATGGTGATTCTCCAGTCAGTTCAAGTCAGGGGTGATTCGTGGTGCCAGCGTAGCGCCGTTGCCTGCAGGGCCCGATAGCCAATCCCGCTATTTGCCGGGAGACCAATGCCGGCATTCGTGCGGCCACTGACCTGCATCCAATCTCTTCATTTCTGCCGCGCGCCAGCAGCCGGGATAATGGCTGCCTGTTGTTCGAGGAGTATCGATTCATGTCCAACGAAACCTTCATGCGTGAAGCATTGGCGCTGGCCCGCGCCAATATCGAGGCGGGTGGCCGCCCGTTCGGTGCAGTACTGGTGTATCAGGGCCAGGTCGTGGCCCGTGCGGTCAACGAGATTCACAGCACCCAGGACCCGACCGCCCATGCCGAATTGCAGGCGATCCGCAAAGCCGCCCAGGCCTTGGGCCGGTCGCGTCTGGACGGCGCTGAAGTCTATGCCAGTGGCCACCCGTGCCCGATGTGCCTGGCTGCCATGCACCTGTGCGGCATCGAGCGGGCATGGTTTGCCTATGACAACGACGAGGGCGAGCCTTACGGGCTGTCCACGGCGGCGGTCTACGCGCAGATGGCACGTGCGCCGCAGCAGCAGAGCCTGCCACTGCGGGCGCTCAAGCCCGAGGGCGAGGGCGGCCTGTACCAGCAGTGGCGGCAGGCGAACCCGGCATGAGAGGCGCGTTGAACCTGCTGCTGGTGATCCTGCTGGCCCTTAACCTGCGGCCGATCCTGACCAGCATTGGTCCCTTGCTCGAACCCATGCGCAACAGCACCGGGCTTGGCTACCAGCAAGCGGCGTTGCTCACGGCGCTACCGGTGCTGTGCATGGGGCTGGTGCCTTTGCTGCAGCCTTGGCTGCGGCGTTGGATCAGCGAGCACGGCGGGATGCTGGGAGGGCTTTTGGCGATTGCCGTGGCCTGCCTGTGGCGCCTGCAGTTGGACAGCGCTTGGGCGTTGATCGCCAGTGCGGCAGTTGCCGGGGTTGGAGTGGCGGTGGTACAGGGCATGATGCCCGGGCTGGTCAATCGCTGGTTTCCGACCCGTCTGGCGGCGTCGATGGGGTTGTATTCGGCGGCCTTGATGAGCGGTGGTGGCCTGGCTGCGGTGCTCGGCCCGGCCGTCAGCGAGGCAGCGGGGCGCTGGCAGGCGGGGCTGGGTATCTGGGCAGTACCAGCGCTGCTTGCGCTGTGCGGCTGGGCCTGGCTACGCCCGCGCCACGACACGCCTCACCTGGCCGGTGCCAGCGGCGGTCACTGGTTCGGTAATCGCCGTGCCTGGTTGTTGGCGCTGTATTTCGGCCTGATCAACGGTGGCTACACCAGCATGGTCGCCTGGTTGCCGGCCTATCACCTGGAGCACGGCGGTACAGCTCAGGGGGGTGGTGAGTTGGTGGGGTTGATGACCATCTTCCAGGTCAGTGGCGCGCTGGGGCTACCCTTGCTGCTGAGGCGCCTGCATGATCGGCGGCCTGGTCTGTGGCTGGCGCTGGCAATCCAGTTGGGTGGCTTTCTCGGCTTGCTGTGGGCGCCTACCCAGGCGATGGGGCTTTGGGTGGCGATGATCGGCCTGGGGCTGGGTGCGTGCTTCAGCCTGAGCCTTACTCTGACCCTCGAGCATCTGAAAACACCGGGCGAGGCGGGGAGCCTGGCTGCTTTCGTGCAGGGTGTCGGCTTCATCGTCACCGGCACCGTGCCTTATGTGACGGGCTGGCTGCGTGCGTTCACCGGCGATTTCCAGGCTGCCTGGACGCTGCTGACGCTGACCGTGGTGGCGATGCTGCTGGTGACCGTACGCTTTGCCCCCCAAGGCTACGCCGCTGCCATGGCCCGGCGGGGGCGCTCGCTGCAGGCGACGACGCTCAACTGAGCTGCTGCAGGGCGTCGCGCACGCGGTCCAGCGCCGGGTCGATGTCCAGCCGCTCGATGGCGCCGAAGCCCATCAGCAGCCCCGGACGCACCGGCACGTCGTTGAAGAACGGCGCCAGTGAATAGACGCCGACTTCGACCCGGCGTGTCAGCCGGACCAGCAACTCCACATCGACTCCAGGTGCGGCCAGGGCGCTGAGGTGAAAGCCGGCGCTGGCCGGTACGGCGCTCAGCCAGGGCGCCAGGTCGCTTTCCAGGCGTGCGAGGATTCGTTCGCGCCGCGCGGCATAGATGTCGTGGCAGCGGCGAATATGGCGGTTCAGGTGCCCTTCGCCGATGAAGCGCGCCAGCGCCCACTGCTGCAGGCTCGGGCTGTGCCAGTCGCTGAGGTGCTTGGCCACGCAGGCGGCGCGCAGGACGTTGGGTGGCAGTACGGCATAGCCCAGGCGCAGCTCCGGCAGCAAGGTCTTGGAAAAGGTGCCGACATAGGCCACCAGCCCATGTCGATCCAGGCGTTGCAACGCATCGCTGGCCGGGCCCTGATAGCGAAACTCGCAGTCGTAGTCGTCCTCGATGATCAGTGCTCCCAACTCGGCTGCGCGGGCGAGCAGGGCGTGTCGGCGCCGCTCGCTCATCGGCATGCCCAGCGGGAACTGGTGTGACGGCGTCACGTAGATCAGCCGGGTGCCGTCAGCGATCTGCTCGACGCACAGCCCTTCATCGTCCACCGGCACCGACTGCAAATCGGCGCCCATCGCCAGAAACAGCTGGCGTGCCGGCGGGTAGCCGGGATCCTCCATGGCCACGCGTGTACCGGGTTCGATCAATACCCGGGCGATCAGGTCCAGCGCCTGCTGGGCGCCGTTGCACACCAACACATCGGCGGCGCTGCAATGTACGCCGCGGGCGAAGGCAATGTGATGGGCGATGGCTTCGCGCAGCTCGGGCAGGCCCTGGGCCGGGAACTGGCGCTCGCTGTGGCGCTGGCTGCAGCGCAGGGCGTACTGCAGGAAGGCGCGCCATTGATCGAAGGGAAACTGGCTCTTGGCCGATACGCCGCCGACGAAGTCGTAACGCGAGGGCGCCTCGAGCGCGGAGCGGCCGAGCACGGTGGCGCGTTGCTGCCAGCGTTCCAGGCTGCTGGCGGCGGCCAGGGCAATCGGCTCGACGTCGCTGGCTTGCAGGGCCCGGCGTGGGCTGACGAAGGTGCCACGTCCGACCACGCCGCTGAGCAGGTTGTCGTAGGTCAGCCGCGAGTAGGCTTCGGCCACGGTCTTGCGCGATATCCGCAACTGCTCGGCCAGCAGGCGCGTGGGAGGCAGCTGGGTGCCGACTGCCAGGTGGCCGCTGTCAATGGCGCTGCGCAGCTGCTGGTAGAGCTGCTCGGCCAGGCCCTTGCGGCCCTCCAGGCGAATGTGTAGTTCCATGGGGCTATCCGGATGGGGGACGGCCTAGCTTCCGATTTCGGGTGGCGGCTCGCAAGTTTTGTTGCTCGGCGAAGGCTCTTTAGCGCCTGTAAGATCGAGCGCCTCGCGGGCGGCGCTCGATCTTACAGGCGCTAAAGAGCTTTCGGCGAACACCTGTCAGCCCTCACGCAATCGCACAGCCCGATCAACCCTGACGATAACGCGGCGCCAGTTGTTGATTCGACAGGTGCCCGTTCAACGCCTGACGGCTGGCCTCGAACGCCTCAAAGCGTTCGAATTCGTGCAGCGACGGAATCGAGATCAGGCGCTTGGCGTCGAAATCGGCCAGTGCCGCTTCCACTAGGTCCTGCGCAGTCATGACGATCGCCGGATCCAGGTGCTCCACCGGCAGGCCGCCGATGCTCCAGAAATCGGTGGCGGTGGCGCCGGGCAGCACGGCCTGGACCTGCACGCCTTTGTCGGCCAGCTCCTTGTGCAGGCTCTGGGTGAAGGCGGTGACGTAGGCCTTGCTGCCGCCATACACGCCATTGAGCAGTTCCGGCAGCAGGCTGACCACTGAGGAGATGTTGATCAGCGCACCCTCGCCGCGCTCGACGAAGCCAGGCACCGCAGCATAGGTCAGGCGGGTGAGGGCGGTGATGTTCAGGGTGATCATGCGGGTCATCTGCTCGACGTCGCTTTCCAGCAGCGCGGTGTGGGTGCCGATACCCGCGTTGTTGACCAGCAGGCCGATGCTGGCATCTTCGCGCAGGCGGGTTTCGATGCGCGCCAGATCCTGGCTGTCGGCCAGGTCTGCCGGCAGCACTTCGACGCTGCGTCCGGTCTGGCTGCTCAGGCGCGAGGCCAGTTGGTTGAGGCGTTCGCGGTTGCGGGCGACCAGGATCAGGTCGTGGCCACGGCGGGCCAGGTGTTCGGCGTAGAGTGCGCCAATGCCGGTAGAGGCGCCAGTGATGAGGGCTGTACGAGTCATGGTTGCTGCTCCGTGGGTGGGGTTGCAGCGATGATGCGCGGCTTTGCTTGTGGCGCAAATGACGCATATAGTACTTTTTCAGGACATCAAGCGAGGTGCGTCATGCATCGGGTCGGCTATCTGTTGTGTGAAAGGTTCCAAGTCATGGCGCTGGCGTCGCAGTCGGTGTTCGAGTTCGCCAATGTGCTGACGGGCAAGCGCCTCTACGCCTTGGGCAACTACAGCGTGTCCGGCGGTGTGCTGGTGTCGTCGCTGGGTATGCAGTTGCAGACCCAGGCGGTCGATACCCCGGGGCATGCCGACACCTGGCTGGTGGCGGGCACATTGTCGCCGATCGCCGCACCTGCCGATGCGGCCAGCGTGGACCTGGTGCGTCGGCTGGGCGAGCAGGCGCGGCGTACCGCCGGGATCTGTACGGGGGCCTTCACCTTGGCGGCAGCCGGCCTGCTCGACGGGCGTCGGGCGACCACGCATTGGGTCTACGCCCGGGAGCTGCGGCAGATGCACCCGGCGATCCAGGTAGAGGACGACCGCATCTTCATTGCCGATGGCAACATCTGGACGTCCGCCGGCATGACCGCCTGTATCGACATGGCCCTGGGCATGCTCGAGCAGGATCACGGCCATGAGCTCGCACGAGCCGTTGCGCATCGGCTGGTGATGCACCAGCGTCGCTCGGGAGGCCAGTCGCAACATTCGCAGCTGCTCGACCTGGCACCGCGCACCGACCGCATGCAGAGCGTGCTCGAGTACGCTCGCCAGCACCTGCGGCGGCCGCTGAGCGTCGAGGAACTGGCCGAGGTTGCGCACCTGAGCCCGCGCCAGTTCAGCCGGGTGTTCACTGCCGAAACCGGGCAATCGCCGGCGCGAGCCATCGAGGGCCTGCGCCTGGAGGCGGCGCGGCTGATGATCGAGCAGAGTCGCCACAGCCTGGATGTGGTGGCGCGCGAGACAGGATTTCGCGACCGTCGGCATTTGCGCGAGGCTTTTGTACGCGGGTTCGGTATTCCGCCCCAGGCGATACGTCGTGATGCGCGGCGCGTGGAACGTGACGGAGTCGTCGCATGAAGAAGCGGGTGCGCATGGACGACCTTCAGGTGTTCGTCACCACTGTCGAGGCCGGTGGGCTTTCGGCGGCAGCGCGGCAGTTGGACATCTCGCCGGCTCTGGCCAGCGCCGCGTTGCAGCGCCTGGAGCACAGCCTGGGGATTCGTCTGTTGGTGCGCTCGACACGCCGTCTGCGCCTGTCGGACGATGGCGAGCGTTATCTGCCTCACGCGCGTCAGGCCCTGGACGCGCTGGTCGACGGCGAGATGGCGCTGGAGCAAGCACGCGCCGAACTGGCGGGGCCACTGCGGTTGTCGATGCCGTCGGACCTGGGGCGCAACCTGCTGTTGCCCTGGCTGACGGAGTTTCAGGCCGAATATCCACGACTCGACATGCGCCTGCGGGTCAGCGACCAGGTGGCCGATCTATTTGGCGAGCAACTGGATGTCAGCATCCGCTACGGGCTGCTGGGGGACTCCAGCCTGGTGGCCTTGCCGCTGGCCGCCGATAACCGGCGTACGCTCTGTGCAGCACCGTCCTATATCGCCCGCCATGGCGCGCCGCAGACTCCGCAGGCGCTGGCCGGGCACAACTGCCTGCGTTATGTAATGGGTGAGCAGATCCACGAACGCTGGAGTTTCGAGAATGCAGGCGCAATGACCACGGTACTGGTCAGTGGCGACCGCTGCAGCGACGATGCCGATATCGTGCGACGCTGGGCGGTGGCAGGGCTCGGTGTGGTTTACAAGTCGCGCCTGGATGTGCTCGAGGACATTCGCGCCGGAAGGCTGGTGGAGTTGCTGACGGACCATGCAGGGCAGGCGGCACCGCTGCAACTGGTGTGCGCGCACCGGCAGTCGCTGAGCCCGGCGGTGCGGCGCTTGCATGGGTTTCTGGCGCTGAAGCTGCAGGCGTACCTCGCAGGAGCGGATAGGCCTGCAGCCACAGCGCTTCGGGTCACAGCACCTTGAAGCCGTGGGTGCCATCACGCTCCAGTTGCGCGATCAGACCGAACTCCCAGTCGAGGTAGCCTTGCATGGCTTCACGCGGGTTGTCGGTCCCTTCGTATGGCCGGCGGTAGCGGTCGGTACGCTCCACCGCCAGGCGCGTCTCACCTGTTTCCAGTGGCTTGCCGGCGGCGATCCAGCTCGCCGTGCCGCCTGTCAGCAGGTAGACCGGTGTGCGCGTCAGGGCTTGCAGGTCGGTGGCGGCAAAGCTTGCCAGCAGGCTGCTGCCGCAGGTCAGCACGTAGCGCTCGGCCTTGGGCAGGCGCTCCAGGGCCTCGGGCAACTGCGCGCGGATCACCCAATAAGCACCTGGGATGTGGCGCTTGACGTAGTTGGCGCTGGCGGTGAAGTCCAGCAAGACGGTGCCTTCCTCGGCCAGCCAGGCCTGCAATTGCTCGACGTCGATCTCGGTATTGCGCGCCAGCGCCGGGCGGGGTGCCTGCCATTCGCCGGTTTCGCTGAAGTCGGCCTTGCTCAGGCCGTCGAGCACCGCCACTTCCCAGCCCATCTGCGCGAGCCACGAAGCGCTCATGTTGGCACGCACGCCGTCGTCATCGACCAGCACGATGCGTGCGCCGCGTACGCTGGCGTTGTGATCGGTTTCCTGCACCAACTGGCCACCGGGCGTGGAGCGGCTGTCGGGCAGGTGACCGGCAGCGTATTCCTCGGGTGTGCGCACGTCGAACAGATAGGTGGTGCGCGCAGTCTCTGCCTGCCAGGCGGCCAGGCCCTGGCGGTCCAGGCGTCGCACTCCGGCCCGGTCGGCGACGGCGCGGGCGCGCTCGGCAGCGCTGCTGCGGGTGCTGTCGCCGACCTCGGCGAAGCGCTGCGCCTGGCCGTGGGCCAGTTGTTGACCGGCCAGTGTCCAGCCGATAGTGCCGTTGCGCAGCGCCGCCACCGGGTTGGGGATGCCGGCGTTGACCAGCGATTGTGTGCCGATGATGCTGCGGGTGCGCCCTGCGCAGTTGACGATCACCCGGGTCGCCGGATCCGGCGCCAGTTCGGCGACGCGCAGCACCAGTTCGGCGCCAGGCACGCTGATGCCCCCGGGAATGCTCATGGTCTGGTATTCGTCGAAGCGCCGGGCGTCGAGCACCACCACGTCGGCCTGGCTGTCGAGCAGGGCCTGGACCTCTTCGGCGGCCAGCGAGGGCGTGTGGCGCACACTCTCCACCAGTTCGCCGAACGCTTTGCTGGGTACGTTGACGTCGCGAAACAGCTCGCCGCCGGCATCGCGCCAACCGCCAAGCCCACCTTCGAGCACCGCCACATCGCTGTAGCCCAGCGCCTGCAGCCGCTCGACAGCGATGGCCGACAGCCCCTCGCCATCGTCATAGACGGTGATGGCGGTGTCTCGGCGTGGCACGCGGGCGAAGATTTCCAGTTCCAGCTTCGAAAGCGGGATGTTGGCCGCGAACAGCGGATGCGCCTGGGCGAAGGGGTCTTCCTCGCGCAGGTCGATCAGGGCGACTTCTTCCTGGGCCAGCAGGGCGGTGCGAAGGTCATGAAAACTGCGGGTGCTGAGGCGGGTCATGGGGCAGGGTTCTCTTTGGACAGGTCCCAGATGTTGGGCAGGCTGGTGTTGGAATAACCGGAGATGAACGGCTTCTCGCTACCGTCGGGCAGGTATACGGCGCGGCTGACCGCACCGATGTTGGCGCCGTAGACATGGATGCTGATCGAGACCCGGTCGTCGAAGGCGTTGCTGACCTGATGGATATCGCCGATGCGCGGTGACACCGCTTCCACGTGGCCAGGGTCGATCCGCAGCCGCTCGCCCTGCGCCACCAGGGCGCCATGGGCGTCGCGGGTGAAGCCTTGGGCGTATTCGGCACCGCGCAACATACCGATCAACCCCCAGACACGGTGGTCATGGATCGGCGTGCTCTGGCCTGGGCCCCAGACGAAGCTGACCACCGAGAAGCGCTGGCGCGAATCGCAATGCAGCAGGTATTGCTGGTAGCGGGCGGGGTCCGGCTGGGCAAGGGCTTCGGGCAACCAGTCGTCATGGGCGACCAGGCTGTGCAGCAGGGTGTGGCCCTGGTCGAGCAGGGTGGCTTCGTCGGGGTGGCGGTCCAACAGGTCGGAGAGTTCGCCAATGAAGTGGCGCAGGCGCTCCAGGCGCGGTGTCTGGCTCATGGTTCAGGCTCGGGCTGACGATCATGGGTAAACCCTAGCAACTGCATGAATATTCTCAAAATTCAAATTACTCATAAGCTAATATGCAAAACCAGTATTTAAAAGTGGCGTGGCATGATCTGCGAAATCTGCATTTTTAATGCATTAGGTTATGCCTAAAACGAATTTCACAGGGTGTGATCAAGTGGTTAGCGTATAAATCAGTCGGCACTTAGATTCAAACGCTATAAAAACCTAACTGACCATGGGACACCTGCAATGAGCGTTCAATTCATCGGCATGATCGGCCATCGCCTGTCATCGGAGACCAGCTTTCTCATTCGCGGCTTCGACCCGCTGGCCGACGCCGAGGACTATGGCCGCGAACTGATTCCGTTGACCCGCGCCAAGGTGGCAGCGCGCAACGCCTGACATTCACTGTTACACGCGACGAGACCGCACGCGCGGATCGCCCTGACTTGCCCGATGCGGCATCTGGAGACGAACGTGCGTTATCTCAAACAACTGGCCGCCGGTGTGCTGGCCACCTCGATCAGCCTTGCGGCTGCCGCGCAGACCCTGGTGGTCGGCGACCAGAGCTACAACGCCCGTGCCGTGATGGAAGCGGCCGGTGTGCTTGACGATTTGCCCTATACCCTGGAGTGGAAGCAGTTCACCGCCGGCTCCCCTGTGGCCGAGGCGCTCAATGTCGGCAGCCTCGACCTCGGCCTGTTGGGGGATGCACCGCCGTTGTTTCTTGGTGCACTCGGGGCGCCGATCAAGGTGTTGGCGGTGTCGCGGCAGAACCTCGAAGGCGTGGCGATCCTCGCGCGCAAGGATTCTGACATTCATAGCCTGGCCGACCTCAAGGGCAAGCGCGCAGCGATCTGGAAAGGTTCCTGGAGCCAGCAACTGCTGTTCAGCGCCCTCGACAAGGCTGGCGTACCCCGCGACGCATTGGAGCTGCGCTACCTCAGCGCCCTGGACGCCTCCCATGCGCTGGATGGCGGCTCAGTCGATGTGATCGCGACCTGGGAGCCTTATGTCACCCAGCAGGAGCGCCAGGGCGCAAGGGTGCTGGCCACGGCCGAAGGGATCATCCCGGCGCAGAGTTTCGTGGTCGCCAATGCCAAGGCGCTGCAGGACAAGCGGGCGCAGATCGCCGACTTCCTCCAGCGCCTAAAGAAGGCGCGTCAATGGACCCTGAGCGACCCGGCACACACCGAAGCGTACGCCGACGCCTGGGCCAAGCGTACCCGTGCCGACGGCGACATCGCCCGCGCCTGGTTCGCCCGCGCACGCACCGACCTGGCACCGCTCAACGCGCAGGTGATCACCGATGCGCAGAAGACCGTGGACTTCTTTGCCGGCATTGGCCTGATCAAGGGCTATCCGGCCGCGAGTCTGTTCGACACTTCGTTCTCGGCGGCGCTGCAGGACAGCACCGTCACCCAGCACTGAGGCCCCGGCATGAGCAAGCGACAGATCAAACTGGGTGCCCTGACCATGGGCTGTGGTGGCCCCGGCCGACACAACCTGTGGCTGGACCCGGCGCTGCCTGCCGACGCCAGCGTCAATATCGACTGGTACATCGATATTGCCCGCCAGGCAGAAGCTGCGCTGTTCGACCTGATCTTCATCGTCGACAGTCAGTTCATCACGCCAGGTTCGCCGTCCCATTACCTCAATCGCCTCGAACCTCTGACCCTGCTCTCGGCTTTGGCTGTAAGCACCCGTCATATCGGCCTGGTCGGCACACTGACTACCTCCTACAACGCGCCGTTCAACGTCGCTCGGCGCCTGGCCTCGCTGGACCTGATCAGCAAGGGGCGTGCCGGTTGGAACGTGGTCACCAGTGGCGATGCCGGCACCGCCG
>NZ_JABWRO010000121.1:0-16974 GCF_014268985.1 Pseudomonas sp. RW10S2
TGTGGGAGCGGGCTTGCCCGCGAATGGGGCGACTCGGTATCAGAACCCTACACTGGCCTGTACATAGAAGGTGCGCGGCTCACCCACGTACAACCCGGCGTTGTTGTCGCTGGAGCGGGTGTAGTACTGCTTGTCGAAGATGTTCTTCACCCCCGCCGCCAGCTTCAGGTTCGACAGCTGCGGACCGAAGTCATAGCCACCACGAGCATGCCAGGTCACATAGCCCGGAATGTTGCCGTACTGCCCATCGGCGCTCGGCTGGGTGATGTAGTTGCCGGTGAAGCTGCCATCGGCATTGACCCCGGTGCCCGGTGCGCGCTGCTTGGATTGGGCGTAGGCGTCCAGGTTCCAGGTCCAGCGGTTGATCTGGTAACGCAGCCCGGCAGTGGCCACCTGACGCGAGTAGAACGGCAGGTCGCGGCCCTTGAAGCCAGGGATCTCGCCTTCATAGGTGGCACGGGTGTAGGTGAAACCGGCATTGGCCGACAGACCGTCCAGACGCGGATCCAGGCCCGCCAGGTCATAACGCACCGATGCCTCGATACCCTGGTGCTTGGTCGCACCCAGGTTGGTCCAGCCCACGTCGTTGCTGATGTACTGCAGTTCGTCGTCGAAGTCGATGTAGAACGCCGTCAGCTCGCCCGCGAAGTGGCCGTCGTCATAACGGGTACCGATCTCGTAGGTCTTGGCCTTCTCCGGCTCCAGGCCGTTGGCGGTGTTGTCACCCGAACCACCCTGACCCAACTGGAAGTACTGCAGGCTGCCGAACGAGGTCTCGTAGTTGGCGAACAGCTTCCACGCTTCGGACATGTGGTACATCACGCTCAGGGCCGGCAGAGGCTCGTTGCTGGTGATGCTGCGGTTCTTCTCCGGCACCGGGCGGTTGTTGTTGTCCAGCACCGGACGGTCGCGCCAGTCGGTATTGATGTGCTCGAAGCGGATGCCCGGGGTGATGGTCCAGTTGCCGACGTCGATCTTGTCATCGATGTAGTAGGCACTGGCCTCGGTGCCGCCGGTACGGTCCTGGTAGACATGGCCATCGGCGGTCGGGGTGACGGTCGGTACGTTGTCGATCAGCGCCAGGCGGGAGGCCTGCTCGCGCATGGCTTCCTTGAGGTAGCGATAGCCGACGCTGACTTCCTGGGTCACAGGCCCGGTGAAGAAGACCCGCGACACACGCGGCTCGATACCGAAGGTGGTGTAGTTACGCGGGAACGACGACAGGGTGCGCTGGTCGCGAGCGGCAATGGCGCTGCCGCGGAAGCTGTCGGTGTAGTAGGTCAGCACTTCGAACTGGGTGGCTTCGTCGAGCTGGCGCTGCCACTTGAACGAGACGTCCTTGCGTCGACCACTGAAGTAGTCGTAGTCGCGCACCGACTGGTAAGGGTCGCGGTCGAACTGCGCCTGGGTCAGGCCACCGGGCATGTCGGCGCGGCCGTCATAGTAGTGGAAGTTGAGCCAGAACTCGTCGCTGTCGGTGGGTGCCCAGTGGGTCTTGAGCAACACGTCATCGATATCGTTGTCGTTGTTGCTGCGGCGGTAGCCGTTACCGTTGACGCCGGAGTACAGCAGCGCAACGCCGATGCCGTTGTCGGCAGTACCGCCGACGAAGGCCGATTCGGTGTGTTTCCAGCCACCGTACTTGGAGGTTTCCAGGGTAGTACCCAGCTCGGCGGTGGCTTTTTCCGGGATCGCCCGGGTGACGAAGTTGATGACGCCACCGACGTTCTGCGGGCCATAACGCACCGAGCCTGCACCGCGGACCACGTCGATGCTGTCAAGGTTGCCCGAGGAGATCGGCGCCATCGACAACTGCGGCTGGCCATAGGGGGCGAAGGCCGCCGGCACGCCGTCGATCAGCACGGTCGAGCGTGGCGACAGGCGCGAGGTCAGGCCACGCACCCCGACGTTGAGCGACAGGTCGCTGCCGCCGGTGCCGTTGGAGTCCTGTACCTGCACACCCGGGATACCACGCAGTGCGTCGCGCACGTTCATGGTGCCCTGCTCGACCATTTCCTGGCGGCGCACCACGGTACGCGCGCCGGGGTGGTTCTGCACCACGGTCTGGTCGGCATCGCCCAACCAGTCACCCACCACCTTCACATCGGTCGGCGCCAGCTCCAGGCTGCCGGTGGTCAGGGTGCCGGCGCTCTGGGCCGGTTTGACCACCACGGTGTCCTGAGACATTTCGTAGGTCAGCCCGCTGCCCTGCAGCAGCTGCTGCAAGGCCTGCTCGGGGGCCAGGCTGCCAGACACCGCTGGCGCCTGCTTGCCAGCGACCAGGTCGGGGCTGAAGAACAATTGCAGGCTGGTCTGCTGGCCCAGTTGAGTCAGGGCCGAAGCCAATGGCTGGGCCTGGATCTGGATGGCGGCCGGAGCTTGTTCGGCATAGCTGTTCGCAGCGGCGGCGCTGACCGCCAGGGCCAGCGCCAGGCGGCGCAGGCGAAGGAAGGGCTTGTTGTTGTTCACGTCTTCGATAGGTCCTGAAAGTCCGGATAAACGCCAACCATGCGCAAATGGAAATGCTTGGCAGTTGCAGCTGGCGAGGAAGACGAACGAACCGGAAAAAACCTGAATCTATTTCGCGATTATTTCGCTGGAGCCGTCGGAATGGGCTTTCACGGCCACGGGAAGGATGTTCGGCAGGGCCCGCAGCAACGCGTCGGTGTCGTCGGTGCTGAAGGTACTGGACAGACGCAGGTTGGCGACCTTGCCCGGAGCGACACGCAGCGGGTGGGCGCGATAGCGCGACACCTCGCTGACCACTTCGGCGAGGGTCGCGTTGTCGAACACCAGCTTGCCCTGGCGCCAGGCGGTGAGCGAGGCGGCGTTGACCGCATAGGGCGCGGCGACCTTGCCCTGCTGGTCGATATGCGCGCCCTGCCCTGCGCCCAACTGCGCCAGCGAGCCAGCCGCGCCTTCGACCTTCACCGAACCCTGCTCGACGACAACCCGGGTCAGGCCGCTGTCCTGGCGCACGTCGAAACGGGTACCGGTGACGGTGACGCTGCCCTGGGCCGTATCAACCACGAAGGGCCGACTGCTATCGTGGGCGACACTGAACATCGCCTCGCCCGTCTCCAGGCGCAGTTGCCGGCGCCCGGCGCTGAAGGCGACCTCGACGCGCGTCGCGCTGTTCAGCTCCAGGCGCGAGCCGTCCGGCAGCTCGAACAGGCGGCGCTCGCCCAATTGCGTGGCGAGCACGTCATGGTGGTTCAACTGCTGATACTGCCACCCCGCCCAGCCCAGCCCCAGCGCGGCGACCGCAACGCCTGCGGCCAGGGCCTGACGCAGCAGACGCCGACGCGGCAACTGACGCACCGGCTCTGTTTCACACAGTGCCTCAAGGCGTTCGGAAGGGATGAAATCGGCTGCACACCACAACCTGCCAAGCAGTTCGTATTCCTGCCGGTGCTCGGGGCGCTCGTCCAGCCAACGCTGCAGGCGCTCGCGCAGGCCGCTGTCATCCGGCGCATCCTGAACGCGGACAAACCAGTCGGCGGCCTGTTCGCGCGGGTTGTCGGCGCCTTGCTGATTCATCGAAAGGGTCTCCTGACTCATCTGGTGGTCACGTCCAGGTGCTCACGCAGATGTCGGAGCGTGCGAATCATATACTTTTCGACCATATTCTTGGTCAAACCCATGCGCTCGGCGATCTCGGCCTGGGTCAGGCCTTCGAGTTTCTGCCAGATGAACACCCGCCGGCAATTGACCGGCAGTTGCGCCAGCGCCCGCTCGACGGTGTCTGCCAGCTCCAGTGCGTGCATGTAGGCTTCCGGGTCACCGCCCTGGGCACCGCCCTCATCGAACAGCTCCAGTTCCAGTGCCTGGCGCCGGTCTGCGCGACGGAAACCATCCACCGCGATGTTGCGTGCGGTCTGGTGCAGATAGGCACGCGGCTGCTCGACCTGCTCGCGCGGATTTTCCAGCACGCGGACGAAAGCATCGTGGGCGAGGTCCTCGGCCTGCTGACGACTGCGCAACTTGCGCGTCCAGGTGCCGATCAGCTCGTGATAGTGGTCGAGAAAGCCTTTGTGTCCGGACACGGTCTGGCTCGTCAGGGAGGCGGGGACAAGAGGTCGCAAATAATAATACTTCTTATTAAAAGCGGCAAATCGGCGTGCAACTGTCCTCACGGGAGCATTTTTTTGCCTCGGTAACAAAAAATTTATCGAGGGATTCCGGCACGGAGGTACCAGCCAGGCGTGGCCATAAATATGAACACCCAGGCGCTTTTCGCGAGCGAGCACGGCACGGCGCAAACACCCTGATGCCTATGGAAACGGGTTCACCCAGCAACGGGCCGACATGCTCCATTCCACAATTCTTTACGCTGGAATTGACCAGGGGAACATCTGCCGGTCACACGAGTCGGTTATTCAAATGGCTACTCGTCGATTGCACGGGAACACGCTGGGATTGCGGGTTGATTCTGCATTCCTCACGTCCTAAAGTGCGCGCCGAACGTCCATGCTGGAAACGATCCATCCGGCTCAAGTACTGACGACGAGACAGCAAGGCCGCCGCTTTTACAGCGACCTTTTTGCTTTCGGCGACATGCCTTGGGAAGTAGGCGAACCAAAGTGGGGATACGGAGGACGTTCAGTTTGCAGCCACTTATCTTTTCAGTTTGCCCATGGAGTCCCTAAGCATGTCGATCCAGGTCGAAGACTATTTCGCGCGCGACACCTTTCAGAAAATGAAGGCGTTCGCCGACAAGCAGGAAACCCCGTTCGTACTCATCGACACCCAGATGATCAGCCAGGCCTACGACGACCTGCGCGCGGGCTTCGAATTCGCCAAGGTCTACTACGCAGTCAAGGCCAACCCGGCGGTCGAGATCATCGACCTGCTCAAGGAAAAAGGCTCGAGCTTCGACATCGCCTCGATCTACGAGCTGGACAAAGTGCTGGGCCGTGGTGTCAGCGCCGACCGCATCAGCTATGGCAACACCATCAAGAAGTCCAAGGACATTCGCTACTTCTACGAGAAGGGCGTGCGTCTCTACGCCACCGACTCCGAAGCCGACCTGCGCAACATCGCCAAGGCCGCACCGGGCTCGAAAGTGTACGTGCGCATCCTCACCGAAGGCTCCACCACCGCCGACTGGCCGCTGTCGCGTAAATTCGGTTGCCAGACCGACATGGCCATGGACCTGCTGATCCTGGCCCGGGACCTGGGCCTGGTGCCTTATGGCATCTCGTTCCACGTCGGTTCCCAGCAGCGCGACATCAGCGTCTGGGACGCGGCCATCGCCAAGGTCAAGGTGATCTTCGAGCGCCTGAAAGAAGAAGACGGCATCGAGCTGAAGCTGATCAACATGGGCGGCGGCTTCCCGGCCAACTACATCACCCGTACCAACAGCCTGGAAACCTACGCTGAAGAGATCATCCGCTTCCTCAAGGAAGACTTCGGTGACGACCTCCCGGAAATCATCCTGGAGCCGGGCCGTTCGCTGATCGCCAACGCCGGTATCCTGGTCAGCGAAGTGGTGTTGGTGGCGCGCAAGTCGCGCACCGCGGTCGAGCGCTGGATCTACACCGACGTGGGCAAGTTCTCCGGCCTGATCGAAACCATGGACGAAGCCATCAAGTTCCCGATCTGGACCGAGAAGAAAGGTGAAGCCGAAGAAGTGGTGATCGCCGGCCCGACCTGCGACAGCGCCGATATCATGTACGAGAACTACAAGTACGGCCTGCCGCTGAACCTGGCCATCGGCGACCGCCTGTACTGGCTGTCGACCGGCGCCTACACCACCAGCTACAGCGCGGTGGAGTTCAACGGCTTCCCGCCGCTGAAGGCGTTCTACCTGTAACACCTGAAAAGGCGCTTCGTCACGAAGCGCCTTTTCAGCCAGACGATGGGTGTCAGGGCTGTGCTACCCAAGTCTCTTGAATCTGAATCCAGAGCCCAGCCTGCTCGCCACTGCCTGTGCGCATCTTGTTATGCCATCCCGTCCGAACGCTGGTCGGCGCTTCATGGCGCAAGCCTCCAGCAGTGACATGCGACATTGCAAAGCCATAGGCTGGCCCGCCCATTTCGTTGACATGACCAAGCCGCAATGGCTTGCCATCCCAGCTTAGAAGCCAGTCGCAGGAAATACCGACAGCGGGAACCATCCTCAGACTGCCATCACTGGCTACAGCCAAGCGCTGCCCATGATGAGGCTTGCCTGGAGCCCAACTACGAACGTCATAGCGCTCCGGCTCACCGCGGTTGAAACAACCAAACCAGAAACGCTCTTGATTTTGTAAGTTGACGCTGCTGCAGAGGTAAACATCACCACGGCGGTCTACATCAACGTTGCCATAGTAGCCACCCCCGCTCTTTGCTCCCTTGAGTTTACCGGCGGTCAGCGTGCCCGAGCCCTTGCTGGTTTCACAGGATAAAACGGCGATAAACGAAGCAGCTGGGTTATAAGTACTCATGTTTGACCTCAGATCGCTGAAATGAGTCCTATCGTCACAAGTACGACCTAGCTGGATAATCGTGAAATCTTTCTCGGGTCTGACGCCATGCTTCACGAGCGGCTGCGACGCTCCAGTTCCTCCTGGTAGTCCGCTGCAACGCAAGCCAACAAAGGCCCACCGGCACGCAAAGTCAACACGCTGCTGCGCAGGAAGCTTTCGTTGCCCTCCTGCCTGGCTCGTCGTAGCCAGGGAAACGCCGCTTCGATTTGCCCTCGTTCGACAAGCACCAGCGCCAGGCTGAACATTCCGCGAAAATCCCCCGCCTCGGCCGAACGCCGATACCAGCGTACCGCCCGCGCAGGGCTCGCGGTGGTGGCAATGCCCTGCTCCAGGTAACGCCCGTACAGGTTCATCGACTTGGCATGCCCCATGTGCGCCGCCTTCTCGTAACAGATCAGCGCCTGCGCCTGATTTACTGGCACCCCGCGACCGGTAGCCAACAGGTTGCCCAGGTTGTAGAGGCCCCAATCGGAGTCGGCATCGGCGGCCTTTGCGTAATGGATGGCCGCCTGGGTCAGATCGATTTCACCACCCCAACCGTGCTCCAGGCATCGCCCCAGCATGTTGTACGCCATGGCGTTGCCGGCCTGGGCGGCAATGGCGAACCAATGCCGTGCCAGGCGCTCATCCTGTTCGATCCCATGCCCGTCGAGCAGAATCTGCCCAAGCAATGCCTGCGCCTCGACCACCCCCTGCCCCGCGGCTGCAAGAATCGCCTGGGCGGCCTTGCCGGGGCTGTGCTCGAGCATCGACTTGAGCTCGGCAACATCGATCACATCCTCGCGTCGCAACTGATACGACATGCTCAAACCTCCGCCCAGCGACGCAACAGGTTGTGGTAGGTGCCGGTCAGTTGCAACAGCGACGGATGATCGGGCACATCGGCACCGAGCTGGCGTATGGCGTTGTCCATCTCGAACAGCAGCGTGCGCTGGCCATCGTCACGCACCAGGCTCTGGGTCCAGAAGAACGCCGCGAAGCGCTCGCCGCGCGTCACAGGGTTGACCTTGTGCAGGCTGGTGCCCGGATACAGCACCATATCGCCTGCCGCCAGCTTGACCTGCTGCACACCGTAGGTGTCCTGGATCACCAGCTCGCCACCGTCGTAGCTGTCTGGCTCGCTGAGAAACAGCGTGGACGAAAGGTCGGTGCGTACCCGCTCGGGGCTGCCCTTGGGTTGGCGCAGCGCGTTGTCGATGTGAAAACCGAAGTTGCCACCTTCGCGGTAGCAATTGACCAGCGGCGGGAACACCTTGTGCGGCAACGCCGCCGACATGAACAACGGATTGCGCCACAGCCGGTCGATCAGCGCGCTGCCGATCTCCTTGGCCAGGGCATGGCCTTCGGGCAACTGCAGGTTGTGCTTGGCCTTGGCCGACTGGTAGCCGGCCGTCGCCTTGCCATCGGCCCAGTCGGCCTGCTCCAGGGCCTGGCGGATGCGGGAAATCTCGTCGGCGTCGAACAGGCCGGGGATGTGCAGAAGCATGGCGCGAGGTACCTGGCAGAGGGCAAAGGCCCAATGATATTGATTCCCTTTTGCGACAGGCAAGTGCCGTTGGCGCAATCCCCTGCCTTGCGGCCACGACCGCAGACGCACGAACCCGGAAAAACCGTAAGGGTAAAATGTAAAGATTGTAAGTTTCTTGCGAATGGTAACGAGTCTCAATTGTTACTTACAATTGCTTACATTAACATCCGCGGCCTTCACACCTTGGGGAAGGTCAAAAACAAAATGCGCCACGTACCATCCGCTGTCAGCTCACCACGCCTGCTCACCTGCGCCATCGGCGTCGCCCTCAGCGCGACCTCGGCCTATGCCGCCGATCCCGCAGCCGCCCAGCCGGTCACCCTCGACGCCACCAGCGTCAACGGCAAGGCCGAACAGGCGAGCACCGAGTACAAGGTCGAAAAAGCCTCCTCGCAGAAATACACCGCACCACTGGTGGACACCCCGCGTTCGGTCACGGTGATCCCGCAGCAGGTGATCAAGGACACCAACGCCCTGAGCCTGCAGGATGCGCTGCGTACCGTGCCGGGTATCACCTTCGGTGCCGGCGAAGGCGGCAACCCGCAAGGCGATCGCCCGTTCATCCGCGGCTTCGACGCCCAAGGCGATACCTACCTGGACGGCGTGCGCGACACGGGCGCACAGACCCGCGAGATCTTCGCCATCGAATCGGTGGAAGTGGCCAAGGGCCCGAACTCCGCCATTGGCGGCCGTGGTGCTGCAGGTGGCACCATCAACCTGGTGAGCAAGCGCGCCCACCTCGGCAACTCGCTCGACGGCGCCTGGACCTGGGGCAGCGACCAGACCCAGCGCTACACCTTCGATGGCAACTACCAGTTCAGCGACACCGTGGCCGGGCGCCTGAACCTGATGACCCACGAGAGCAACGTCGCCGGGCGCGACAAGGTCAATTACGACCGCTGGGGCATCGCCCCGTCGCTGGCCTTCGGCCTGGGCACCCCGACCCGCGTCAACCTTGACTACTACCACCTGGAAAGCGACGACCTGCCGGATTCGGGCATCCCCTACACCGTGCCGGCCGGCGGCACCGGCGCCCGTACCTCGGCCAATCCGAGCAAGCCTTACGCGGGTGGCGACCACGACAACTTCTACGGCCTGACCGGTCGCGACTTCCGCAAATCGCGGGTGGACATCGCCACCATCGCCGTCGAGCACGACCTGTCCGACTCGCTGACCGTCAAGAACACCCTGCGCCACGGCAACAGCATGCAGGACTACATCCTCACCCAGCCAGACGACAGCAAGGGCAACGTCAACAACGGCAGTGTCTGGCGCCGCGCCAACACCCGCGTGGGCAACACCGCCACCACCACCAACCAGACCGACCTGTTCGGCGAGTTCTACCTGGGCGGCCTGAAGAACAGCTTCTCCACCGGCATCGAACTGAGCCGCGAAGAGAGCGAGCGCTCCTCGTACAACGTCAACACCGACACCACGCCCGCCTCGCCCGGCAACGCGAGCACCAACTGCACCCCGGGCATGATCGTCTCCAGCGGCTACAACTGCACCTCGCTGAGCAATCCCAACCCGGACGATCCGTGGAACGGCGCGATCTCGCGCAACTACGCCGGCACCACCACCAACAGCAAGACCCGTGCGCTGTACGTCTTCGATACCCTCGAACTGACCCCGCAGTGGCTGCTGAACATGGGCCTGCGCTACGACCACTTCGACACCGACTACAAGACCTACACCGCAGCCGGCGCCACCACTGCCAAGGGCCGCGACAAGAGCGAGTTCATCACCGGCCAGTTGGGCCTGGTGTGGAAGCCGGCCGACAACGGCAGCATCTACGTATCCTACGCCACCTCCGCCACGCCACCGGGCGCGATGCTCGGCGAAGGCCAGGAAGGCAACCCGCTGCCGGGTACGCCGGACCGCTCGGGCAACCTGCTGTCCAGCGACCTGGAACCTGAAGAAACGACCAACTACGAGATCGGTACCAAGTGGGACCTGCTTGACCAGCGCCTGTCCCTGGCCGCTGCGCTGTTCCGCACCGAAAAGGAAAACGCTCGCGTCCAGGTGAATACCACCACCTACGAGAACGTCGGCGAAACTCGCGTGCAGGGCATCGAGCTGTCGGCCAGCGGCAAGCTCACCGACAAGTGGCAGGTGTTCGCCGGCTACACCTACATGCAGGCACGCCAGATCGACGGTGGCCCGCTGGGCAAGGCCAACGACGGCAACCAGCTGCCGAACACGCCGAACAACAGCGCCAGCCTCTGGACCACCTACGCCATCACACCGAAGCTGACCGTTGGCGGCGGCGCCTTCTATGTGGATGACGTGTATGGCAGCGTGGCCAACACCACCATGGTCGACAGTTACGTGCGCTACGACGCCATGGCTGCGTACAAGCTGACCAAGAACGTCGATCTGCAACTGAACGTGCAGAACCTGACCAACGAGGTGTACTACGACAAGGCCTTCTCCACCCACTTCGCCAACCAGGCGGCCGGGCGCACGGCGCTGCTGACCACCAGCGTCCACTTCTGATGAGGGGACTGGGCTAGTCTGCACCGGCCTCTTCGCGGGCAAGCCCGCTCCCATAGGGACACCACAATCCTCAAATCCTGTGGAAGACCTGTGGGAGCGGGCTTGCCCGCGAAGAGGCCGGTGCAGTCGAGCACTAAACAGAACGCCCCCGCCCCGATCATTCCTGTGGGCGGGGCTTTTGCGTATCAAGGCATAATGCACGCCGCGCGGTCTGTGGCTGCAACACAAGGTGATCGATGTGGTGAAGAAGTCGCTGTTCCAATTGCACTGGTTCTTTGGCATCACCGCCGGCCTGGTGCTGGCGCTGATGGGCATCACCGGTGCGATCTGGTCGTTCCAGGAAGAACTGCTGCGCCTGTTCAACGCCGATGTGCTCAAGGTCGAGGTGCGCCAGGAGGGCGTGCTGCCGCTGCCGGAACTGGTGCGCCGCGCCGAACTGGCCCAGGGCGACAAGGTGGCGATGCTCTGGGTCGATACCCACGCCGACAATGCCGCCCGCCTCTTCTTCACGCCGCCGCCCGGCGAACGCCGCGGCGAGCTGCGTTATGCCGACCCTTACACAGGCGAGCTCAAGGGTGAGGTCGCGGGGATAGGCTTCTTCAACCTCATGCTGCAGCTGCACCGTTTCCTGGCCATGGGCGATAGCGGCCGGCAGATCACCGGTGCCTGCACCCTGATGCTGATCTTCTTCTGCCTCTCCGGCCTTTACCTGCGCTGGCCGCGCCGGGCCCTGAACTGGCGGGTCTGGCTGAGCTTCGACTGGGCCAAGAAAGGCCGCGCCTTCAACTGGGACCTGCACGCCGTCGCCGGGACCTGGTGCCTGCTGTTCTACCTGCTGTTTGCCCTGACCGGCCTGTTCTGGTCGTACGACTGGTACCGCGAGGGCCTGAACACACTGCTCGCCGACAAACCCGCAGCCGGCGAACAGCAGCAGCGCGGCGCAGGTCGTGGCCGCCCCGGACCGCAAGCAGCGGATGCCAAGGCGGCGCCGCTGGTGGTCGATTACGACGCCATCTGGAACAACCTCAAGAATGCCGCCGGCCCAAGCCTTGCCAGCTACAACCTGCGCCTGCCACCTGGCGGCGGGCAGCCAGCGAAGCTGTTCTACCTGCTTGATGACTCAGCCCACGAGCGCGCCTTCAACACCCTGACACTTGACCCCGCCAACGGCCAGATCAAGCGTCACGAGCGCTACACCGACAAGTCGTTCAAAGCCCAACTGCTGCAGAGCGTCTACGCCCTGCACGTGGGCAGCTATTTCGGTTTGCCGGGCAGGATCATCCTCACCATCGCCAGCCTGACCATGCCGCTGTTCTTCGTCACCGGCTGGCTGCTGTATCTCGATCGCCGCCGCAAGAAGCGCCAGGTCCGTGCCGCCCGTGGCTCGGTCGACACCGCCCAGGCCAGCGGCGACAGCTGGCTGATCGGCTTCGCCAGCCAGAGTGGCCTGGCCGAGCAACTGGCCTGGCAGAGCGCAGGGCAGTTGCAGGCGGCGGGCTTGCCGGTGCAGGTGCGCTCGCTTGCCGAGCTGGGCGCGGACGAGCTGCGCCAGGCCCGTCGTGCACTGTTCGTGGTCAGCACCTTCGGTGATGGCGAAGCGCCTGACAGCGCCCGCGGCTTCGAGCGCAAGGTGCTGGGCCAACCCTGGGCGCTGCAACACCTGAACTACGCCCTGCTCGCCTTGGGCGATCGACAGTATCCGCATTTCTGCGGCTTCGCCCGACGCCTGCAGGCCTGGCTGGCCGAACGCGGCGCGACCACGGCGTTCAGCCCGATCGAAGTCGACAGTGCCGACCAGAATGCCCTGCAACAATGGCAGCAGGCCCTGGCGCAACTGACCGGCGCACGTCCGCTCGCCGCCTGGCAGCCGCCCAGCTACGGCAACTGGCGCCTGGTCCGACGCGAACGGCTCAACCCCGGCAGCCAGGGCGCACCGGTGTACTTGCTGGGCCTGAGTGCCGAACACCCAAGCCATTGGGAAGCTGGCGACCTGGTCGAGGTGCTGCCCCGCCACAGCCAGGCGCGGATCGATGCCTTCCTGCAAGGGCTGGGGCTCGATGCGAATCTACCGGTGCAACTTGATGGTCTTGTCGAACCGCTTGGCCAAGCGCTGGCCAGTCGCCAGTTGCCGACCAGCCGCGAGCATCTGGTCGGCCTGCACGCCCAGGCGCTGGTCGATTCGCTGATCCCACTCGGTGCCCGCGAATACTCCATCGCGTCGATCGCCAGCGACGGCGTGCTGGAGCTGATCGTGCGCCAGGAGCGTCATGCCGATGGCAGCCTCGGGCTGGGCTCCGGCTGGCTGACCGAATACCTGCCCATGGACGGCCATGCCAGCCTGCGTCTGCGCCGCAACAGCAGCTTCCACCTGCCGACAACCTCGGCACCGATGGTGCTGATCGGCAACGGTACTGGCCTGGCAGGCCTGCGCAGCCTGCTCAAGGCCCGGATCGCGGGGGGTGAGCAGCGCAACTGGCTGCTGTTCGGCGAACGCAACCGCGCCAACGACCTGCTCTGCGGCCGTGAGCTGCAAGGCTGGCTGGACAGCGGCGATCTGGCGCGACTGGACCTGGCGTTCTCGCGGGACCAGGCGGAAAAGGTCTATGTGCAGGATGTGCTGTTGCAGCAAGGCGAACAATTGCGCCGCTGGGTGGACGACGGCGCCTGCGTGTACGTCTGCGGGAGCCTGCAAGGGATGGCAGGCGGCGTGGATGCGGCGCTGAAGGGGATGCTGGGTGAAGAGGTCGTTGAGCAACTGATCGAGGATGGGCGCTACCGGCGGGATGTGTACTGATCAGTGCCTATGTGTCGCTCTTTTCGCGGGCTTGCCCGCGAAAAGGCCACCACGATCTCAATGCAGCTCGAAGGTATCGGCATCCAGGTTCGCCGGGAACTTGGTCCGATACGCCGCCAGCTCCGCCGCGCTCAACACCGCGCTGAACACCCCGTCGGCCTCCCCCGCACTCAGCAGGCTCTCGCCCTGGAAGTCCAGCACCTGGCTGTCACCCGAATAGGCAAAGCCCTTGCCGTCGGTCCCCACCCGATTCACCGCAGCCACGTAGCACAGGTTCTCGATCCCCCGCGCCGGCAGCAGCCGGTTCCAGTGCTGGCGCCGCGCGGCCGGCCAGTTCGCCGTGTACAGCAGCAGGTCGGTATCCTGTGCGTCGCGGCTCCACACTGGGAAGCGCAGGTCGTAGCAGATCAGCGGGCGAACTCGCCAGCCCTTGAGCTCGAACTGTACCTGGCGTTCGCCAGGCGTGTAGTGCTTGTGCTCGCCCGCCATGCGGAACAGGTGGCGCTTGTCGTAATGCAGCACCTCGCCGTCCGGTCGTGCCCACAGCAGGCGATTGCGATGGCTGCCATCGGCGGCCTGGATGATCACACTGCCGGTGATCACCGCATCGATCTTCTTTGCCTGTGCCTTGAGCCACTTGTAGGTCGGCCCCTGCTCGGGCTCGGCAAGGCGTTCGGACTCCATCGAGAAACCGGTGGTGAACATTTCCGGCAGGATCACCAGGTCAGCGCCACGGGCCTGCTCCAGCAGTACCTCGAAATGCGCGTGATTGCCCTCGCGGTCATGCCAGGCCAGGGTGGTCTGCACCAGGGCGAGCTTCAGGTTCGGCAGTTGACTCAGATCGCGCATAGTTTTTCCGCTGCCTGACGCAGCGTCTCCTCACGTTTGGCAAAGCACAGGCGCACCAGGCGTTGCTCGGGGATAGGGCGCTGGTAGAACACCGACACCGGGATGGTCGCCACGCCATGTTCGCGGGTCAGCCACAGTGCCATCTCCACATCATTGAGGTCGGGACGGATCGCCGAGTAATCCACCAACTGGAAATAGGTGCCCGCGGTGCGGGCGAAGGCAAAGCGCGATGTCTGCAGCAGGTCGCAGAACAGGTCGCGCTTGGCCTGGTAGAAGCCTGGCAGTTCGTCGATATGCTCCGGGTGTTCGGCCATGAAGTCGGCCAGCGCCCATTGCAGCGGCGTCACGCCGCAGAAGTTGACGTACTGGTGGACCTTGCGCAGCTCGGCACTCAGCGCAGGCGGTGCAATCACATAGCCGGTCTTCCAGCCGGTGACGTGGTAGGTCTTGCCGAACGAACTGACCACGAAGGCCCTGGCATAGAGCGGCTCGTGAGCCAGCACGCTGGCATGGCGCACGCCGTCGTAGACCAGGTGCTCGTAGACCTCGTCGCTCACCAGGTAGATGTCGCGCTCGGCAATCAAGTCGGCAAGCTGGTCGAGGTCGTCGCGAGTGATCAACGCACCGCTGGGGTTGTGTGGCGAGTTGAGGATGACCATGCGCGTGCGCGGGGTCAGGGCATCGCTGAACTTCTGCCAGTCGATGCGAAAATCGCCATCACTCAGTTGCACATGCACGCAGCGACCACCGGCCAGCTCTACCGACGGCTCGTAGCTGTCGTACGACGGGTCGAAGACGATCACCTCGTCGCCAGTCTGGATCACCGCCTGGATCGCACAGAAGATCGCCTCGGTGGCGCCAGGCGTGATGGTCACTTCCTGATCGGCATCCACCTGAGCGCCATAAAGACGGGCGATCTTCGCCGCGACCTGCTGGCGCAACACCGGCAACCCGGTCATCGGCGCGTACTGGTTGTTGCCAGCGGCCACGTGTCGGCCGACCGCATCGAGCAGCGGCTGCGGGCCATTGAAATCGGGGAAACCCTGGGACAGGTTGAGCGCGCCGGTTTGCGCGGCGAGCTGGGACATGGTGGTGAAGATGGTCGTGCCGACGTTCGGCAGTTTGCTGCGGATCATGGAGCCCTCTTTCCTGCGGGGTGGTCCGGCACGGGGTGGAGTCCGAGCATAGCGGATCGGGCAAGCAGGAAAAAGGTTGAAACATTCAAAGGCTCATTCGTGGCCAAGCCCGCTCCACAGGTCGTTCACAGATCTCAATGCCTGTGCCTTGCAGTGGGAGCGGGCTTGCCCGCGAAGAAGCAGACGCGAGAATCAGCGCTTGTCTTTGCGCTTCTTCTCAGCCTTCTTGTGGTGCGACATCAAGCGGCGTTTCTTGTTGACCTGGCGATCGGTGAGGGTGTTCTTGTTGCCCTCGTACGGGTTCTCGCCGCCCTTGTACTCGATGCGGATCGGCGTACCGACCAGCTTCAGCACACGGCGGTAGGTGTTTTCCAGGTAGCGCGAGTAGGAACGCGGGATCTTGTCGGTCTGGTTGCCGTGGATCACGATCAGGGGTGGGTTGGCACCTCCGAGGTGAGCGTAGCGCAGCTTGATCCGTCGACCGTTAACCAGCGGCGGCTGGTGCTCGCTGATGGCGTCTTCGAGGATTTGCGTCAGGCGGCTGGTCGGCCAGCGGGTGACCGCCGACTTGAACGCGGCCTGCACCGACTTGTACAGATGGCCGACGCCAGTGCCGTGCAAGGCGGAGATGAAGTGGATGTCGGCAAAGTCGACGAAGAACAGCCGACGCTCCAGCTCGGTCTTCACGTAGTCGCGCTCGCCCGGCTCCATGCCGTCCCACTTGTTCAGGGCGATGACGATGGCACGGCCGGCTTCCAGGGCGAAGCCCAGCAAGTTCAGGTCATGGTCGACCACCCCCTCGCGCGCGTCCATGACGAAGATCACCACGTTGGCGTCCTTGATCGCCTGCAGCGTCTTGACCACCGAGAACTTCTCGACTTCCTCGTGGATCTTGCCGCGTTTGCGCACCCCGGCAGTGTCGATGAAGGTGTACTTCTCGCCATCACGCTCGAACGGGATGTAGATACTGTCACGGGTGGTGCCCGGCTGATCGTAGACCACCACACGCTCTTCACCGAGCATGCGGTTGACCAGCGTCGACTTGCCGACGTTCGGGCGACCGATGATGGCGATCTTGATGCCATCCTTCTCGCTCGGCCCCGGAACACGCACCGCTTCCTCGCCTTCGGCGACTTCGGCATCCAGCGCTTCCTCGACCTGGTCGCGCGGGATGTGGCCAAGTACGGCTTCCATCAGCGCGTTGATACCACGGCCTTGCGAACCGGCGACCGGAATGGCGTTGCCCATACCCAGCGGCGAGAACTCGGCGCGGGCGACATCGGCATCGATGTTGTCGATCTTGTTGGCGACCAGGATCGCCTCTTTGTTTCGCTTGCGCAGGTGCTCGGCGATCATCTGGTCAGCGGCGGTCATGCCAGCGCGGGCATCGACCAGGAACAGCACATAGTCCGCTTCTTCGATGGCCATCAGCGACTGCTCGGCCATCTTCTCGTCCATGCCCACTTCGTCACCGGTGATACCGCCGGTGTCGATGAGAATGAACGAACGACCCTGCCAGGTGGCGTCGCCGTACTGGCGATCACGGGTCAGGCCCGACAGGTCGCCGACGATGGCATCGCGGGTCTTGGTCAGGCGGTTGAACATGGTGGATTTGCCGACGTTCGGCCGTCCCACCAGGGCGATTACGGGAACCATGCGGCTCTCCACTCGTGAATTCTTGAAAATGCAAAGGGCCCCCGC
>NZ_JABWRO010000122.1:0-16228 GCF_014268985.1 Pseudomonas sp. RW10S2
GCCCCCTTTTTTTGTCTTTGCCGCGGGCACGCCCCGCACACCGTGATCGAGGATCGGCTATGAAGGCAACAGCGAACGGCGGACAACGAGAGCGACTGGTCATTGTCGGCAACGGCATGGTCGGTCATCACCTGGTCGAGCAACTGATCGAACGTGGTGCCCTGGCGCGCTTCGAGCTGCGCGTGTTCGGCGAGGAGCGCCAGCGCGCCTACGACCGTGTGCACTTGTCGGAATACTTCGCCGGCAGTAGCGCCGAGACACTAGCTATGTGCGAGCCCGACTTCTATGCCCAGCACGGCGTGCACCTGCACCTGCACGAAGCTGTGCTGGAGATCGACCGCACGCTGGGCGAGGTGGTCACCGCCCAGGGGCGCTACGGTTATGACCAACTGATCCTTGCCACCGGCTCCTACCCGTTCGTACCGCCGATCGAAGGCTCCACGGGCACGGCCTGCTTGGTCTACCGCACCCTCGACGATCTTGACGACATCCGCGCCTCGGCTGCCGGGGCCCGGCGTGGCGTGGTGGTCGGCGGTGGGCTGCTGGGCCTTGAGGCTGCCAATGCGCTCAAGTCGCTGGGGCTGGAGGCTCATGTCGTGGAGTTCGCGCCACGGCTGATGCCGGTGCAGCTCGATCATGAAGGAGGCGCGGCCTTGCGTGCGCAGATCGAAGCGCTGGGTGTCGGCGTGCATCTGTCTCGCGCCACCCAGTCGATCGACCCGGGAGAAGAGTATCGCCATCGCATGAATTTCGATGGTGGCGAGTACCTGGAAACCGACCTGATCGTGTTCTCTGCCGGCATCCGTCCGCGTGACGCCCTGGGGCGTGCCTGCGAGCTGGAGATCGCGCCGCGCGGCGGCGTGGTCATCGACGGCAACTGCCGTTCCAGCGATCCACGGATCTTCGCCATCGGCGAGTGTGCGTCGTGGAACGGCAGCGTGTTCGGGCTGGTCGCGCCCGGCTACAGCATGGCGCGCAACCTCGCTGCGCTGCTGGTCGGCGAGGCCAGTGCCGAGTTCAGCGGTGCCGACATGTCGACCAAGCTCAAGCTGCTGGGGGTCGATGTCGGCTCCATCGGCGACGCCCACGGCGCCACCCCGGGCGCCCGCAGCTACCGATACATCGACGAGGCCAACGCCAGCTACCGCCGCCTGGTGGTCGACGCCAGCGGCAAGCGGGTGATCGGCGCGGTGCTGGTCGGCGACAACAGCTACTACGACACGCTGCTGCAGTACGTGCAAAACGGCATCGCCCTGCCGCAGGATCCGGCGGCGCTGATCCTGCCGCAGAGCGGCGGCGCGCCGACGCTGGGCGCCGATGCCCTGCCCGACAGCGCGACCATCTGCTCCTGCCACAACGTCAGCAAGGGCGCGATCTGCGCGGCCATCGACAGTGGCTGCGCGGACCTGGCGGCGGTCAAGGGCTGCACCAAGGCGGCCAGCGGCTGTGGTGGCTGTGCGGCGCTGCTCAAGCAGGTGTTCGAGCACGAACTGACCGCGCGTGGCGTGACGGTCGACAAGAGCCTGTGCGAGCACTTTGCCTATACCCGTCAGGAGTTGTATGCACTGGTGCGGGTCGAGGGGATTCGAACCTTCAACGAGCTGCTCGAGCGCCACGGCAAGGGGCATGTCGGTTGCGACATCTGCAAGCCGACCGTGGGTTCGATCCTCGCCTCGTGCTGGAACCAGCCGATCATGGACCCCTCGCTGGTACCGCTGCAGGACACCAACGACACCTTCATGGCCAACATGCAGAAGAACGGCACCTACTCGGTGGTGCCGCGCATCCCGGGTGGTGAAATCACCCCCGACAAGTTGATCGTGATCGGCCAGGTGGCGAAGAAATACGACCTCTACACCAAGATTACCGGCGGCCAGCGCATCGATTTGTTCGGCGCGCAGTTGCACGAGTTGCCGCTGATCTGGGGCGAGCTGATCGAGGCGGGCTTCGAAACCGGCCATGCCTATGGCAAGTCGACCCGCACGGTGAAGTCGTGCGTGGGCAGCACCTGGTGCCGCTACGGCGTGCAGGACAGCGTTGCCATGGCCCTGCGTATCGAAGACCGCTACAAGGGCCTGCGCTCGCCGCACAAGCTCAAGTTCGCGGTGTCCGGCTGCACCCGTGAATGCGCCGAGGCGCAGAGCAAGGATATCGGCGTGATCGCCACCGACAAGGGGTGGAACCTGTACGTTTGTGGCAACGGTGGCATGCGCCCGCGCCATGCCGAACTGTTCGCCACCGATCTGGACGACGACACCCTGATCCGCCTGATCGACCGCGTGCTGATGTTCTACATCCGCACCGCCGACAAACTGCAGCGCACCTCGGTGTGGCGCGAAGGCCTGGACGGCGGGCTGGACTATCTCAAGGCGGTGATTCTCGACGATAGCCTGGGCCTCGCCGACGAGCTGGAAGCGCAGATGCAGCATGTGGTCGACCGCTACGAATGCGAATGGGCCAACGCCTTGAAAGACCCGGAGAAGCTCAAGCGCTTCCGCACCTTCGTCAACGACCAGCGGCCTGACCCGGATGTGCATTTCGTGCGTGAGCGCGAACAGCGTCGACCGGCTACGCCGCTGGAGTTGATCCCTACTGTCGAGGAGCTCGTTTGATGAACCTGTCCAATGCTGTCGTAGCACCACAGGATATCTGGCAGTCAGTGTGCCGGGTCGATGATCTGATTGCCGACTCGGGGGTGGTGGTCTGGCTCGACGGCGAACAGGTCGCGCTGTTCTACCTGCCCGGGCAGGAGCAGACACTGTATGCCGTGGACAACCGCGACCCGCGTTCAGGGGCCAATGTCATCGGGCGGGGGTTGATCGGCAGCCTGCAAGGCGAACTGGTGGTGGCGGCGCCGTTGTACAAGCAGCATTTCAGCTTGCGTGATGGGCGTTGCCTGGAGGATGCGGGGCAGCGGTTGCGCGTGTGGCCGGTGCGGATGGAAGGGGGGCAGGTCGAGATTCGCTGTTTCTAGCAGGTATGGCTCCTGCCCGGCCTGTGCAGTACCTGTGGGAGCGGGCTTGCCCGCGAACACCGGCAAAGCCGGTGCCATCTACCGCGGTGTTTGCTTCGCGGGTAAACCCGCTCCCACAGGTACTGCGCAGACCTCGGGTCTGGCTCACTTTTGCAGGTCCTCGGATAAACGTGGCTCCACGGCTTTCAACTACCGCTGCGCGTACATTTGGCTTGAGGGGCACTCGCGGGAGCGTTGGTTTCAACGGGTGTCCTGAATCATAAGTCCTGCCACCTCACTCTTAGCGAATTGATATTGATGGTGAGTGTTCGCCTAAGTGATCCAGACATGATGTCGCATGAGATCTCGTCCTCGTTAATCGAAAGGCAATGCAGCCCGCTGGCGTAATTGAACGCCAGAAGCCTGTCGTCAAGATACAGCGATGTCGAAACAGTACCGTCCAGTGAGTAGACCAACTCCAATCGGAGGGGGCCTGTGCCGAGCTTGCAACTCCATTGTGCATACTCTGGATCGAAATCTGCGACGAGCCCGAGCACCTCGAGCAATGTGGTTTCGAAAGAACTAATCATGGTTTTTGGGCGGGCTGAAAAAATTTATCACATCGTTCAGTGTGTTTTTTACGTATCCAGGAGGTAGGAAAATTTCTCGCACCACGTCATCGTCATGAGCTCTCCAGATGACTCGGTCCGTTGTTTCAAGCATGAGCAGAACCACGACATCGCCATCAAGGCAGGGCGTCAGGTTCAGCGACAGGAACAGAGCACCAAGTTTGCGAGAATCAATCCAGTTTTGAGCGTGCTCGTACCCTTGCTCGATCTGGGAAAGGACGGCTGACTTGTCCAGATTTTTTAGGGAGTCAGCGTAATCGAGATCATAATCTGCGAGTTTGACGTCGATCATGTTCAAGAAGGTGTCGATCTGCGTGATCTCTTCGTTGGCCCCGATGAGATGGTTGTCTAAAAATAGGTTCACGGCCATCCAACCTGACTTGAAGCTTGGTGCGCAGGTCGAGCAACAGACTGAAAACAACTCTATTTTCCCCGCATTATAGTAGCTCATGCTACCGGCCTTTTTTCGCATCGATGAGTGGACAGAACAGAGTGCGAACCATCGCCACGATTCAAATTCCTTTTGATGGCAGAGCCGACCTGACGATGTGCATTTCGATGGCGTGCTCATCGTCGCTCAGCGATATGATGAAATCCGGATCAGTGAAGGCCAATTGAGCGTCGTAGCTTTTGTCGAGTCTGAATAAACTTCCTAGGAATGCACCAAAATCGTACCCGTAAAAATTTAGGCCTATTCTGTTTTCGAAGAACATCCAGCATTCAAATTCTTTGTATGTGTTCGAGGCATCAGTTATGGCCGATATGACTTCATTTGCTTTCGTTGGGTGAGGCAGTAAGCGTCCATCTGCCTTCTCAGCGACAGCGTGCATGTAATTAATCGTTTCTCTATGCCAAGAGAAATCGTCTGGTCGCAGGTGTTTGAGTTTACAGGACTGAATCCCAAGAAGGTATGAAGCATATTTTTGTGCTCTGAGAGTTAGTAGCTTGTTACTAAGTGTATTATCCATTTTTATGCGTGGGTGTTCTTGGGTGTTTGCGGATTATTGTTGTCTTTGTTTAGTGGGTCGAAACTTTTGCGTTTTTATTCTTTTTAGCATGTCGTATTGCTTAGGGTGTTCACGCTCAAAGGTGTTCACGGCGTATTCGTCAAGTTTTTCTTCTTCGTATGCCCAAGAAATTAAATATTCCTGCAGGTGCCTGCACAGGTTCAAATGTGCGGGCGTGAGGTTTAAAAGTGATAAGCTATTGGGCTCGGCCTGTCTTATCAGGTGGCGTGCACTGAGTTTGGCAATCATCTCAGTATCGGTGTCTGAGATTTTTGCTAGAGCACTCATGTCTTTATACTGCGCGAAATCAGAGATTCGTGAGAGTGCTACAAGCTCATTCGAAATCCATTGACTGATCAGCGTGGCGCGCAATGGCTTTTGTGCTATCAATTTCAATAATGTAATTAGAGTTTCAGATGAGTCGATAAGAAAGACAAGTGTGTGATTGATGAAGTAGTTAGCGCAGGCGTTGACTTCGGTGCCCGCCGGTCGGTTGGCTTGGGCCGAAAGTGCAGAGGTCAGGATTTCTGAGAAGAATTGCTTATCGTGCCAGAGCTTGTTGACAGCTTCGTGCTCACGGTACAGTGATAGGAGTGTTTCCTGAACATCTCTGCTGGTATTTTTCATAATGAACACCCTCCTTTAATGCCTTTGGCGCCTGGCTTGAAGCCGACCATCTACAATTCCATCGCCTACCTTGCGCAGGTGCGGCTTTAAAGGCATACGCCATGCACTTATTTGACAAATCAGCTTCCGCTGCGATGTCTTCCTGCATGGAAAATTACTCAAGAGCGTATTGATAGCTGCCGGCGATGATCTCGACGTAGCTGTCGTACCCCGCGACGATGTAATGCTTCAATGAAAGAAAGTTGGCGGGATCATAGAGCGAATTCTTTTCTGCCAACAGCGCTGATTCGACGACTTCATAGAATTTTGGGTCAGGATGAAACCCGGTCTCACGCCAAGTTTTTACTTCATCATCTTGACTGCCCAGGATTTGGTAGTTTTGATACTGATGCTCGAAAAAATTGAGTGTTATACAGCGCAGTTCAGCGACGCGTTCAAAAACAAACGTTGCCATGGTGTAGGTATTCTTTTCGATGTGTTCGAGTCGCTGAGCCTCAACCTGAATCGATGCAACACCTATTTCGTCGTAGCTTGCGTTGAGTTGAGTGGTGTTGATTAGAAAGTCAACTTTCTGAGGGAGAAGTTTTATCATACCGATGATCTCGTGCTGTTCATGGACAAGGTGATACGCGCGTCACGAGTCCTGACCCATCTTTGTTGCGGGTCAGATCAATCGACTTCGAGGGCGGTTTGTTTTTGAAGTCCTTTGTGAGGTGAGGAGGGGCATGCTGGTAGGGAACGAATATCGCATATTTTGGATATTTGTTTGCGCTTACGAGCGCAGCGAGCCCACGGTTGTTGAGTGTTACATACTTGCCGCTGACGGGATCTTTCGTATAGGCGATCAGCAGCTTGTCGGGAGACAGTTTATTAGTTCTTAGATCATCCGCTACGTCAAGAACAGGTCTACCTGCAATTTCAGGGACCTGGGCAGCAATGGAGCTGAACTGGGGCGCAGCCCTGTTCTGGCCAAAATGCAGATCTTTCGGGAAATCCGTGAGTTCACCATGCTCGAATGGGTCGAATCCGCTCAGTCCCAGAGGGTCAATGCACGATGCGGTATTCGCCCCGTATTGATATAGGTTCACCCCGCCGATCAACCCAATCGGATCCTGCTGCGTAAACCGCCCCACCTCCGGATCATAGAACCTGAACGTGTTGTAGTGCAGCCCCGTCTCCCGGTCCAGGTACTGTCCCTGGAACCTCAGGTTCTGCTGACGGTTCTGCCCGGCATGGTGCCATTCTTCCCGACACTTGCCCCAGGTCGCGAACTCACCTTGCCACACGGTCACGCCGTTTTCATCGGTGAGCTGTTCGGGCAGCCCGGCGAGGTTGGTGTGGAAGTAGTGCAGTTGTTCGGTGCCGGGGGCGCCATCGAGGCGGGCGAGGGGTTCGTAGCTGTCGCTGTCGGCGTAGACGTACAGGCTGGGTTTGTCGTCCTGGATGTCCTGCAACAGGCGCAGACCCTGCCAGAGGAAAAGGGTCTGGCTGACAGGGGTAGGGTGATCGTTGCGGTACAGGCGCTTGGCGATCCTGCGGCCGAGCGGGTCGTAGTCGAATTCCACCCGCTCGTGCACCGGCCCGCGTTGCTGGTGTACGCGTACCAGGCGGTGCTCGGCGTCGTAGTCGAAGCGCTGGATCAGGTGCGCGCCAGTGCGTTTTTCGCTGAGGCGGCCGAAGCGGTCGTAGCGGTAGCGTTTGTCCTGGAAGACCTTGAGGCGGTTGTGCCGTACGTAGCCCTTGATCGGGTAGCCATCTAGCAGATTGCCGGCCTTGTCGTAGCCGTAGTGCTCGACCTGTTGGCCATTGCGATGAGGCAGTGTGCGGCTGGCGCCATGGATGCGTTCTGTGGGGCCATAGTCGTAGCGAACCTGACCGCGCTGGACATTGCCGCTGGCGTCGGTGCCGAACAGGCGACCGATGATCTGGGCGTGCGTGGGCGGCTCGCCGTCGCGGGCTCGCTGACACTGGATGAAATCCTCGCCGACCAGGTTGTCGCTGTCGTCATAACGATACTGCTTGCTCAGCAAGGCCAGGCTGCCGGGGCCTGCGCCCTGTACATGCAGGGCTTTTTCCAGCAGGCGCCCGGTGCTGTCGTAGCGGGTCCGGGTCTGGATCCGGCCTTGTGTTCGCAGGACTTCGGCATGCAGCTCGTCGCGCTCGAAATCGCAGATCACTCGGCCGTCGAGGTTGAGCTGATGCAAGTGGCCGCTGCCGTAGTACAGATGATTGAGGCGTCGGCCATCAGGCAGGGTCAGGGTCTGCAGGTTGCCCAGTTCGTCATGTTCGTAGGCAAGCCGGCCCGCTTTCCCGGTTTCGCTCAGCAGTTGCCCGAGGGCGTCATGGCTGAAGGCGAGCCGTTTTGGCTCGCCCAGCAGGTTGGTGAAGGTGATCGCCAGCAGGTTGTCGGCGAGGTCGTAATCGTAGTCTGTGACGCCGTCGTCGGTGCGCTTGCGCAACAGGCGCCCGGCGGCGTCGTATTCGAAATATTGCGACTGTATCGAAGCCTCGGGCTCCGGCGGGCTGCCGGGGAACGTCGGCTCGGCGTCGCGGGCCGGGTGCAGCCTCGCCTCGATGACATTGCCCGCTACATCGTAGCGATAGCTGTGACCGCCGCCATCGAGGTTGTGCTGGGCGGCCAGGCGGTCCAGGGCATCCCAGTGGAAGGCGTAGTGCTCGCCGTTTTCATTTTCCAGGCGTTGCAGGCGGTCGTGCGCATCCCAGGCGAAGCGAAGGGTGAGCCCCATGGCGTCGGTGCGTTGGCTGAGGCGCCCACGCTCGTCGTAGTGCCATTGGGTGAGTTGCTGGCCGGGGTCGATGTGCTGGGTCAACTGCCCCGACAGGTTTACCTGGTAGCGGTCGACGCGCCCGTCGGCGCGGGTGCTTTCCAGCAGGTGGCCACGGGCGTCGAAACGATAGCGGGTGCGGTTGTTGCGGCCGTTGAAGACTTCGCTCAGGTGACCGCGCTCGTCATAGCGCCAGAGGGTGGTGCGGTTGGAGCAGTCGCTGTAGCGAATCAGTTGCCCTCGGGCGTTCCATTCCAGCTGGCGGGTCTTGCCCTGAGCATCGATGACCTGTTCCACCCGGCCTTGTCGATCGTGACGGTAGCGCGTGGTGCGCCCCAGCGGGTCGGTGGTACTGATCAGGTTGCCGCGGGTGTCGTAGGTGTTGCGATAGGTATGGCCGGCGCCATCGCTGATGTGGGTGGGCAGCGCCCAGTGCTCGGTGTAGGTGGTGCGCTCGCAACGCCCCAGCGGGTCGTAGCTTTCGATCAGGCGCCCGAGCGCATCGTAGTGGTATCGCCACTCGGCGCCTTGCGGGTCGATGCTGGCCAGCAACTGGCCCTGGACGATCTCTTCCTGCCAGCGCTGGCCCAGTGGATCTACATACACCAATACCTCGTGCAACGGGCCCCACTCGAAATGTTCCTTGCGACCTAGGCTGTCGGTGACCTCGGTATGACCCTGCCCCAGGTCGTAGTGGAAAAGGTAGTCCTCGCCGTCTTCGCTCCAGTGACGGATCACCCGCCACTCATGGTCTGGCTGCGGCTCGAGCAGCGGTGGCAGGTGCGGTGTCGGGCGAGGGACGGCGGCGAAACGTTGCCACTGGTAATGGAAGGTCGCACCGCTGGCCAGGGTGTGACTGGCCATCAGCCCTTCAGGGGTATAGCTGAAGCGTCGCAGCAGCTGGCCGCCCGGCTCGTGTACTTCGCTCAGTTGACCGGCAGGGGTGTAAGCGTAGGTGGCGAGGGTTTCACGGCGCTCGACCACAAAGTCGTTGCCCTCGCGCAGGAACAGGCGCTGCACCTGGCCGACGCGGCGAGGGTGCATGCTGTCGTAGAGCAGTTCGACCACCGTGCGGCCAAAGGTGTCGACCAGGTACTGCAGGCGGCCGTCGTTGTCGTAGAGCAGGTCAAGGCGGTTGAGGTTGCGATCCCCCAGTTGCACCAGGCGTGAACGACTCGGGTCGTGCGGGTCGGTGCGCAGCACCTGGTACTGGCCGCTGTAGATGTCCTCGACCACGGTGACGCCGGCGTCCTGGTGGAAGAACGCCAGGCCGTCGAGGCTGCTGACCAGGGCGCTGCCTGGCTGCAGGCGCCCCAGTTCGATACGCGTACCTTCCTCGTCGACATAGACCCACAGCTCGCCCCCTTCAGGGTGGGGGACACGCTCGATGCGAACTTCATAAGGCAGGCTCCAGCCCAGGCCGAACACGCCATCGCCGCGCGTGTCGTTGCTGTCGTAGCGCCGGGCCCATTCGATCGGCAGCAGGCCGGGGAGGGCGAAATCCAGGTCGTCAGGGCCGTCGAGCAGCTTGGCACCGCTGGAAACGATCACCGGATGGCCCTTGCACTTGGGAATCATCGACTTTGGCTTGGGTGCCTTGCCTGGGCGTGAGCGGGCCTTGCCACCCCGGCGCGAGAGGAGCATGCCGGCGACGATGCCGATGATCTTGGCCAGCGCGCTCTTGCCATCGCGGATGTCGCGCACGGTCAGCGTGCCGCCGCCGATGCGCACATTGGGCGAGAAGGTCATGCCCACAGGGCCGTCGCAAGTAGTCTTGTCGCCCACCCGCACGGCGGGTTGGCCATTGATGAACACCTTGTCCGAACCCTGGGCGAGGAAGTTCTTGGCCGGGTGCTTGCTGCAGGTGACGGTATCCTCGCCCCGCTCCTGGGTGCCGGGATCGGCCGGTGTGGTGACTGGCGGGTTGAAGATGCTGGCGATGTCCTGGGCCATGCCGATGATCGGGAGCATCATCGAGGCGCCGACCATGGCGTAGGCACCGATGTTTTCCAGGATGGAGGGGGGCTCGGGGTTGTCGGGCGAGGCCTCGACGCCCAGGCTGATGCCGGCAGCACGGGCAGCGGGCATGCCATTGATATGGACGTTGGCGGAGCCGGTCAGGATGGCGCCATAGGGCTCGGGCGGGAACAGCGAGTTGCCGACCCAGTCACTGAAGTCGGAAATGTGTTCGCCGATGCTCTTGTCGCCGCCGCCGGGCAGCGAACTGGCCGCGCCTACCAGCAGGCCGGCGGCCACCGGCACCAGTGCAGCCGCCGCACCGCCGGTGCCGATGGTGGCGGCGACGGCGGCGCCCAAGGCCGCACCCACTGCGGCGGTGGCGGCCGCATAGACCACCGCCTCGGTCAGCGCGCTGGTGAGCTCGGCCATCAACGGTGGGTGCAGTATCAGGTCGTCCTTGCGGGCGGCGTGGAGGTCCTGCGCCATGAATCCGGGCTTCCTTGCTGGAGGGGTGTCAGCGTGTCTGCAGGCTCGCCTTGATGGCTTGCCAGTGCATGAGGTCGTTTTCCGTCAGCGGTGTCTCCTTGCTATAGCTCAGCACCATAAGACGCTGTGCCTGCACATGGGGATAGGCCAGTTGACGCTGGTGCGAGCGAATTTCGCCACGCTGGAACTGCAGGCCGACTTCCAGGCCCTGGATGGCTTGCGCCATGCCGCAGGTCGTGGCTTGAGGCTCGGTGATGTGTGCATCGAGGCGACTGCGCAGTTGTTCGAGCTGCTGGCGGTAGACGGTATCGAAGGAGTGGTCTGCGGGGAGCGGGCTGCGGGCGATCACCAAGGTGGTGCCGCGCTCCGGGAACGTCAGCATGTTCATGCTGCTGTCCTGCGGCAGCTCTGTGCCCAGGTCTAGTGATAGGTCCTGGGTTTGGTAGAGCGACATCGGTTGGCTCCTTGCCGGGGAAAGCTGCACCCTACAAATCCAGGGGCTTGAGGGCAAGCTGCGCATTGTCAGAATGGGATCGAGTCGTTGTAGGAAAGGATATTCATAGACGACTTGCAGCCCTCCTGCACACCGTTACACTGCCGTGCATGAACCTCGATACCCGCATCAAGTACCGCCATCTGCTGTGCTTTCTGGAGATCGCCCGTCAGGGCAGTCTGGCCAGGGCGGCCGATGTCCTGGCGATCAGCCAGCCGGCCATTTCCAAGACGCTCAAGGAACTTGAGGACTTGCTCGAGACGCGTCTGTTCGAGCGCACCCGCCAGGGCGTCGAGCTGACCTCGGCGGGCACCCGCTTCATGCGCTACGCCGGGCCCAGCGTGCAGGCCCTGCGCGAAGGTGTCAGCACGGTGCGCGGCGAGGCCCGGGCGCCGTCGCAGGTGCGCATAGGTGTGCTGTCGACGGTCGAGGGGTTGCTGATGCCGGAGGTGCTGTGTCGCCTGCATCAGCGTCATGAGGCGTTGGTGATCAGCGTGGTCACCGGGATCAGTGCGCAGTTGCTGGGGCAACTGCGCCTGGGCGAACTGGAACTGGTGGTCGGGCGGATGACCGACAGCCCGCAGATCCAGGGCCTGTCGTTCGAGCACCTGTACAGTGAGTCCATGAGCCTGGTGGTGCGTCCTGGCCATCCGTTGCTCGCGCGCCAACCCCTGGATCGGGCACGGGTCGGCGATTACGCACTGGTGCTGCCGCCAGCAGGTACCACCATTCGCCTGCACGCCGACAGCCTGTTCGTGCAGTGCGGTATTCAGATGCCGGGGCAACGCCTGGAAACCCTGTCTCTGGCCTTGAGCCGGCGCTACCTGCTGGGCAGCGATGCGGTGTGGGTGGCACCGCGTGACGCCGTGCTGATCGACCTGCAGCGTGGTGAGCTGGTCGAGCTCGACCTGGGTGTGCGCGAACCGGGAGGCTCGGTGGGTATCTGCCGCAACGCGGCCCTGCCGCAGGGGCTGGCAGCCCAATGGGTGTGCGAGGTATTGCGGGAAGTGGCGGGCGAATACCGGGCCGGCAGCTACCCTTGATTTTCACCGTGGGATGAACATCCCTTCATACAGGAACTTCCTGGCACAAACCCGCTCCTATGCCGGTAGCCATTGGTCATGGCCGCCTGATAAGCTCGCGGCTTTACCCTGATTGCCCTCATGGCGCATGAACAAGGAAATAGCATGAAACAGCATCGTTTGGCGGCTGCGGTTGCCCTGGTAGGCCTGGTCCTGGCTGGCTGCGACGCTCAGACCAGCAGCGTCGAGCTGAAGACCCCAGCACAGAAGGCCTCCTACGGTATCGGCCTGAACATGGGCAAGAGCCTGGCGCAGGAAGGCATGGATGACCTCGACTCCAAAGCGGTGGCCCTGGGTATCGAGGATGCAGTCGGCAAGAAAGAGGCCCGTCTGAAGGACGAAGAACTGGTAGAAGCCTTCACCGCGCTGCAGAAACGCGCCGAGGAGCGCCTGGCCAAGGCCAGCGAGGAAGCGGCCGCCAAGGGCAAGAAGTTCCTTGAGGACAACGCCAAGAAGCCGGGCGTGGTCACCACCGCCTCGGGTCTGCAGTACGAAGTCGTGAAGAAGGCCGATGGCCCGCAGCCTAAGCCGACCGATGTGGTTACCGTCCACTACGAAGGCAAGCTGATCGATGGCAAGGTCTTCGACAGCTCGATCGAGCGTGGCAGCCCGATCGACCTGCCGGTCAGCGGCGTGATCCCAGGTTGGGTCGAAGGCCTGCAACTGATGCACGTCGGCGAGAAGTACAAGCTGTACATCCCGGCCGAGCTGGCCTACGGCGCCCAGAGCCCGAGCCCGCTGATCCCGGCGAACTCGGTACTGGTGTTCGACCTCGAGCTGCTGGCCATCAAGGACCCGAGCAAGCTGGACGCCGAACCTGCCGAGCCTGCCGAAGCGCCGGCCAAGTAATCTGGCAACTGCCGCACCTGACGCCCCGTTTCGACGGGGCGTTTTCATTTTGGTCGCACGCTTGACGCGAACGCTGCAGGTGTCTCACTGTCTGAGCATGAGGCACCTTGACGCGTAGCCAACCATACGTCTGACGCAAATCGTTTGCCTGTCTGAAACGGTTGTGTAAAAAACGCCCGATCTGAGCGGGACCCTTGCTCCGTGGGCGCCTAGCGCCCTAAAACGCTGCCCTGTTCACAAGGTTATCCACAATAAATGTGGATAACCTTCCTGGCTGATGCTGGAGACACCATGAGCGCACCCTGGAATTTTGCCCGTTTTCTGCCGCTGGCCGAGCGCCTGCTCAGCCGTGGCCGCCTGCCTGCGTTGCTGTTCGCCGTGGCCCGCAAGGGCCCCAAGCTGGGCCAGTTGCGTGACGACCTGCGCCTGATGCAAAGCCTGTGTCTGGCCTGGTGGCGTGGCGAGTACCGTGCCGTCAGTCCCAAGGCCTTGGTGACCATCGTCGCTGGCCTGCTGTATTTCGTCAGCCCCCTGGATGCCATTCCGGACTGGATCGTCGGTGTCGGTTTTCTCGATGACATCGCCGTGCTGGGGTGGGTGCTGAAGACCGTCGGTGACGAGCTGGCGCGCTTCAAGGCCTGGCGCGACAGCCAATCACCCGAGCGCCTGCGCGTGGTCGAGCGGCTGCCGGACAGCCCGGAAGCGTTACGCCTGGAACGTCCTCACCCTTGATTTTGGCCTGATCTGCACAGACTCCCGCACTTGGTCATATAATTGGCATAAGCATTATGCCGACGGATTACATGCAGTAAGGGGGTTGTATGGGTATTCAGGTCATCAGTCGGGACGGTCAGCCCGAGTATGCGGTTGTTCCCTGGGCCCAGTACCAGGCACTGCTAGCCGCAGCCGGGCAGGCGCCAGTCAATGCCGACGAACCTCAGGCTGCGGCCAGTGAGGGGCGCGGCGAAGTCGTGAAGGAAAGCGCCAGCTTGCCTGCCTTGGGTGAGCTGGCGCAGTTGCGTCAGGCCAAGGGCTTGGCCCCCGAGCAGTTGGCCCGCAGCGTTGGCATCAGCCCGTCGTACCTGGCCATGATCGAGTCGGGCGAACGTGTGCCCGATGCGGCGATCCAGCGCAGCCTGGCATGGCACCTGGGGATCGCCGGCTGGAGCGAGCCATCATGAGTCAGGTCAGGATCAGTCGTCAGCAATGGCAACGCCTGCTGGACGAGCTTGACCTGGCCCGCCGTCAACGCCACCTGCTCACCTATAGGGCGCTGCTCGAGCGCCTGGAGTTGCCCACCCCCGCCATGCAGACCCTGACCGCCGCCCTGGAATACCTGGCGATGATCGATGCGCGTGCCGAGCAGCCGCTGCGCAGCTCGCTGGTGATCAGCCAGGGGGCCAGCCGCCTGCCACGTACCGGCTTCTTCGAATGTGTCGAGCGCCTGGGGCGGTTTTCAGGGCCCGTCGATGGTATGGAGGCGGCTTCGTGGCATGCCTCCGAAGTGGTGCGGGTGTTCGAGTTCGCTTACCCCGAAGAAGTGACGGCAGGGTAGGGGCTACGACACCCCGGTATCGATCAGGCTCAGACTGGGCCCGGCGGTATCCTTGGCCTGGCGCTTTGCCTGCGAAGCAAGATCGGCCAACTGCGCCGCATCCAGGCTGGCGCAGCACTCCGGCCGCAGCAAAACCACGCCGATCGACAGCGACAGCAAGGGGAAGGTCTCCCGCTGCCCTTGGCGGTTGTGGGCGATGAAGCAACCGGCCTCCAGGTGCTCGCTGCGGTAGAAGCGTCGACACTCGCGTAGAAAATTGTCGATCAACGTGTGCAGACGCTCGCGCCAATCGGCCGATCCCAACACCAGCATGAAATCATCACCGCCGATATGCCCGACGAAGTCTCGGCGCGGATCGACGCTGTCGTTGAGGCATTGGGCCAGGCACAGCAACACCTCGTCGCCACGGGCATAGCCATAGATATCGTTGAAGGGCTTGAAGCTGTCGATGTCGACGTAGCACACCGCCGCTGCACGCTGCTGCTCCAGCAGGCGGGTCAGGCACTGGCGGATCGGCACGTTGCCTGGCAGCAGGGTCAGTGGATTGGCGTAGCGGGCCTGCTGGATCTTCTGCTCGGTGATCAACTTGAGCACGTCGATCACGCGCCCCAGCCCCAGGTAGCGGCCACCATGGGTGATGATGAAATCTTCCTCGATGCGCTGCCGTGCGCGGCTGGTGAGCAGGCGGCTGACCTGCTGCAGCGACTGGCTGCGCTCGACCACGAGAAAGTCCTCGTTCATCAGCCGGCTGATCGGCTTGCGGGCGAACAGGTCGGTGCCGAATGGCTTGAGCAGCGCGTCGGACAACGAATGCCGATGGACGATACCGCAAGCCTGGCCCTGGGCGTCGAGCACGGCCAGGGAGTTGAGATTGGCCTGGCGGCGGAAGGCCTCCAGCACCTGCTGGGTTGGCGTATCCAGCGCAACCGCAGGCTGCTCGATCAGCAGTGCGGCGAGGTCGCCGCCTTCCTCGCTGATCACCAGCGCGCAGCCTTGCGCAGGCGGCAGCAGATTCAGGCCGTCGCGTGGGGGAAACTCTTGCGGGCGACCGAGCAGGTAGCCTTGCAACAGGTCGACGCCCATATCGGCCAGTACCGTCAGCTCCTCACCCAGTTCGATGCCCTCGGCAATCACCTGGGCCTTGGAGGCGCGGGCGATCTGCAGGATGGAGCCGACGAATTCGCGCTTGAGCGGGTCCTGATGGATGCTATCGATGAAGTGACGGTCGATCTTCACGTAGTCCGGACGCAGCTCCGACCACAGGCGCAAGCTCGAGTAACCTGCCCCCAGGTCGTCCAGCGCAATGGAAAACCCCATGTCCCGGTAGTGGTGCAGGGCGTTGGACAGCAACTGGAAGTCGTCGGTGGGGGTTTGTTCGGTCAACTCGATCACCACACGGCTGGGTTGCAGACCAACCTGCTCGAGCATCTTCAGGGTACGCCCGGAAGGGTAGTGGGGTTCCAGCAGCGACTCGGGCGAGACATTGAGGAACAGCTTGCCTTCGAGCCCCAGCTCGCTGAAGCGCCGGCATGCGTTCTCCCGGCACAGCACTTCAAGCTCGCTCAGGCGCCCTGCCTGGCGGGCGATGGCGAACAGGTTCAGGGGCGAGTGCAGAGGGCTGTTGGACGGCCCACGGCTGAGCGCCTCATAGCCGAGGATGCGCCGCTCGGAAAGGCAGATGATCGGTTGGAACAGGCTGTGAATGCTGCGTTGAGCCAGGATGGCGCTCAAGGCACTGAGCTGTTCGGTGACGGTCATGGACTGTTTCCTGAAAATGAAAAGGCCGGACGTTTTGGCGTCCG
>NZ_JABWRO010000123.1:0-15806 GCF_014268985.1 Pseudomonas sp. RW10S2
GGCAAGTCGGCGCCCCGACTTGCCCGCGAACGAGGGCGTTCAGGTCACCCTTCGAGCTTGGCCTTGAGCAATTGGTTCACCTGCCCCGGGTTGGCCTTGCCTTTGGAGGCCTTCATCGCCTGGCCGACGAAGAAACCGAACATCTTGCCGCGCTTGGCCTCATCGGCGGCGCGGTACTGTTCGACCTGCTCGGCGTTGGCCGCCAGCACTTCATCGAGCATCTTGTCGATCGCGCCGGTGTCGGTCACCTGCTTGAGGCCCTTGCTCTCGATGATGCTGTCGGCATCGCCTTCACCGGCAGCCATGGCCTCGAACACGGTCTTGGCGATCTTGCCGCTGATGGTGTTGTCGCGGATGCGCTGCAGCATGCCACCGAGCAGCTCGGCACTGACTGGCGACTGGTCGATTTCGACACCCAGCTTGTTCAGCAGGCTGCCCAGCTCGACCATGACCCAGTTGGCCGCCAGCTTGGCGCCGCCGCCGATACTGGCCACCTGCTCGAAGTAGTCGGCCTGTTCGCGGCTGCTGGCCAGCACGTTGGCGTCGTAGGCCGACAGGCCGTACTGGCTCTGGAAGCGCTCGACCTTCTGTGTCGGCAGCTCGGGCAGCGAGGCGCGGACGGTCTCGAGGAAGCTTGGCTCGATGACAACCGGCAGCAGGTCCGGATCGGGGAAGTAACGGTAGTCGTTGGCTTCCTCCTTGCTGCGCATGGAGCGGGTCTCGTCCTTGTTCGGGTCGTACAGACGGGTTTCCTGGACTACCTTGCCGCCGTCCTCGATCAGGTCGATCTGGCGCTGGATCTCGCTGTTGATCGCCCGCTCGATGAAGCGGAACGAGTTGACGTTCTTGATCTCGCAGCGGGTGCCGAACTCGACCTGGCCTTTGGGGCGAACCGAGACGTTGCAGTCGCAACGCAGCGAGCCTTCGGCCATGTTGCCATCGCAGATACCCAGGTAGCGCACCAGGGCGTGGATGGCCTTGACGTAGGCCACGGCCTCTTTTGCGCTGCGCATGTCCGGCTCGGAAACGATTTCCAGCAGCGGTGTGCCGGCGCGGTTCAGGTCGATCCCGGTGGCGCCGTTGAAATCTTCGTGCAGGCTCTTGCCGGCATCTTCCTCAAGGTGTGCGCGGGTGACGCCGATGCGCTTGAGGGTGCCGTCTTCCAGGGCGATGTCCAGGTGGCCCTTGCCAACGATCGGCAGGTCCATCTGGCTGATCTGATAGCCCTTGGGCAGGTCGGGGTAGAAGTAGTTCTTGCGCGCGAACACGTTGCGCGGCCCGATCTCGGCATCGATGGCCAGGCCGAACATGCAGGCCATGCGTACGGCCTCCTGGTTCAGCACCGGCAGTACGCCGGGCATGCCCAGGTCGACCAGGCTGGCCTGGGTGTTCGGCTCGGAGCCGAAGGTGGTGGCGCTGCCGGAGAAGATCTTCGACTGGGTGGCGAGCTGGGTATGAATCTCCAGCCCGATCACAACTTCCCATTGCATGTGTGAATTCCTCAGAAGCCTTTGGGGGCGCGGGTGTGCCAGTCGGTGACTTGCTGGTAACGGTGCGCGACGTTGAGCAGGCGGCCTTCCTGGAAGTACGGGGCCAGCAGTTGCACGCCCACCGGCAGGCCATCGACGAAGCCGGCCGGCATCGACAGGCCGGGCAGGCCCGCGAGGTTGGCGGTGATGGTGTAGACGTCCTCGAGGTAGGCGGCGACCGGGTCGGCGTTCTTCGAGCCGAGTTTCCAGGCCGGGTTCGGCGTGGTCGGGCCGAGGATGACGTCGACCTGTTCGAAGGCGGCCATGAAGTCGTTCTTGATCAGGCGGCGGATCTGCTGGGCCTTGACGTAGTAGGCGTCGTAGTAGCCGGCCGACAGGGCATAGGTGCCGACCATGATCCGGCGCTGCACTTCAGCGCCGAAGCCTTCGCCACGCGAGCGCTTGTACAGGTCGGTGAGGTCTTTCGGGGCTTCGCAGCGGTAGCCGAAGCGCACGCCGTCGAAGCGCGAGAGGTTGGAGGAGGCTTCGGCCGGGGCGATCACGTAGTACGCCGGGATGGCGTGCTGCATGTTCGGCAGGCTGATTTCCTTGACCACCGCGCCGAGCTTCTCCAGTTCCTTGACGCTGGCCTGGACCAGTTCGGCGATGCGCGGATCGAGGCCGGCGCCGAAGTACTCCTTCGGCAGGCCGATGCGCAGGCCCTGCAGCGAGGCATTGAGGTTGGCGCTGTAGTCGGGTACCGATTCGTCGACGCTGGTCGAGTCCTTGGCGTCGAAACCAGCCATGCCTTGCAGCAGCAGGGCGCAGTCTTCGGCGGTGCGGGCCATCGGGCCGCCCTGGTCGAGGCTCGAGGCGTAGGCGATCATGCCCCAGCGCGAGACACGGCCGTAGGTAGGCTTGAGACCGGTGAGGTTGGTCAGCGCGGCTGGCTGGCGGATCGAGCCGCCGGTGTCGGTGCCGGTGGCGACCGGCAGCAGGCGCGCGGCCACGGCTGCGGCGGAGCCACCCGACGAGCCGCCTGGCACGTGTTCGAGGTTCCAGGGGTTCTTCACCGCGCCGTAGTGGCTGGATTCGTTGGCCGAACCCATGGCGAATTCGTCCATGTTGGTCTTGCCCAGGGTGACCATGCCGGCCTCGGCGAGCTTGGCGACCACGGTGGCGTCATAGGGGGCGGTGAAGCTGTCGAGCATCTTCGAGCCGCAGCTGGTGCGCACGCCCTGGGTGCAGAACAGGTCCTTGTGGGCAATCGGTGCGCCCAGCAGTGCGCCGGTTTCGCCATTGGCGCGACGGGCGTCGGCAGCGCGGGCCTGCTGCAGCGCCTGCGCTTCGGTGATGCTGATGAAGCTGTTGATCTGTGGGTCGAGCTGCTTGATGCGCGACAGCAGCGCGCCGGTCAGCTCTTCGGAAGAAAACGACTTGTCGGCGAGTCCGCGGGCGATCTCGGCCAGAGTGAGTTGATGCATGGCAGGCTCTATCCCTTACTCGATGACTTTCGGAACCAGGTACAGACCGTTTTCGGTCGAGGGTGCCACCGCTTGGTAGCGATCGCGCTGGTTGCTTTCGGTCACCTGGTCGGGACGCAGGCGCTGGGTGGCTTCGAGCGGGTGGGCGAGAGGCTCGATGCCGGTGGTGTCGACGGCTTGCATCTGGTCGACCAGCCCGAGAATACTGTTCAAGGCATCGGTAATGCGTGGCAGTTCGCCTTCATTAAGGCCCAGGCGGGCCAGATGGGCGATCTTTTCCACGTCACAGCGTTGAAGCGCCATGGGGATCTCCAGGAAAAACAGAAACAGAATGCTTCCGTAATGAGGAACATGCCGGGATTCTGGCGGTCATACGGCCGCGATCATCGGCTGGCGTGCTCGGAAAAACTGCCAATTTAACATATTGGCTCCTTGCCCAAAATCCCTGCCATTGTTAGAGTTTGCCGCACTTTTTTACCCACGCTTTCCCCAGGGTCACTTTCCCATGTTCAAGAAACTGCGTGGCATGTTTTCCAGCGATCTGTCCATCGACCTGGGTACTGCCAACACCCTTATTTACGTGCGTGAGCGCGGTATCGTCCTGAATGAGCCCTCGGTTGTTGCCATCCGTACCCACGGCAACCAGAAAAGCGTCGTGGCCGTCGGTACCGAAGCCAAGCGCATGCTCGGCCGCACTCCCGGCAACATCGCTGCCATTCGTCCGATGAAGGACGGCGTGATCGCCGACTTCAGCGTCTGCGAGAAGATGCTGCAGTACTTCATCAACAAAGTGCACGAAAACAGCTTCCTGCAGCCCAGCCCTCGCGTGCTGATCTGCGTGCCGTGCAAGTCCACTCAGGTCGAGCGCCGTGCCATCCGTGAATCGGCGCTGGGCGCCGGTGCCCGCGAAGTGTTCCTGATCGAAGAGCCCATGGCTGCCGCCATCGGTGCCGGCCTGCCGGTCGAGGAAGCCCGCGGTTCGATGGTCGTCGACATCGGTGGTGGTACCACCGAAATCGCCCTGATCTCGCTCAACGGTGTGGTGTACGCCGAATCCGTGCGTGTCGGCGGCGACCGTTTCGACGAAGCCATCGTCACCTACGTGCGCCGTAACTACGGCAGCCTGATCGGCGAATCCACCGCCGAGCGCATCAAGCAGGAAATCGGCACCGCCTACCCGGGCGGCGAAGTCCGCGAAGTCGACGTGCGTGGCCGCAACCTGGCCGAAGGTGTACCACGTGCCTTCACCCTGAACTCCAACGAAGTGCTCGAAGCGCTGCAGGAATCGCTGGCGACCATCGTCCAGGCGGTCAAGAGCGCCCTGGAGCAGTCGCCGCCGGAGCTGGCCTCCGACATCGCCGAGCGCGGCCTGGTGCTGACCGGTGGTGGCGCGCTGCTGCGTGACCTCGACAAGCTGCTGGCCCAGGAAACCGGCCTGCCGGTGATCGTTGCCGAAGACCCGCTGACCTGTGTCGCCCGTGGCGGTGGTCGTGCGCTGGAAATGATGGACAAGCACGCCATGGACCTGCTCTCCAGCGAGTGAGTCCTGGCGCTGTCCAGCCGTCGCTGAAGATCGTCTGGTTTACAGGTGGCACGCACAGTGCTACCTGTATGCGCTGTTGACGTCCGTCGGGCGTCGTTTCCGTCAATCCGCAGGCTGGTGGTTGCATTGACCTCGTGCAATGACCGCCTGAATCGTCGTCCACGAGGAACGGCCCATTAAACCGCTTTTCTCCAAGGGCCCTTCGCTGGGCGTTCGTCTGCTCGTGCTGGTGGTGATGTCGGTCGCGCTGATGGTGGTCGACTCGCGCTTTGACGTGCTCAAGCCGGTACGCAGCCAGATGGGGCTGGTGCTGATGGAATCCTATTGGGTCACCGATTTGCCGCAGCGTCTGTGGCAGGGCGTGGCCGGGCAGTTCGGCAGCCGCACCGAGCTGATCGCCGAAAACGAGAAACTCAAGACCGAAGCCCTGCTGTTGCAGGGGCGCCTGCAGAAGCTGGCGGCGCTCACCGAGCAGAACGTGCGTCTGCGCGAGCTGCTCAATTCTTCGGCACTGGTCAACGAAAAGGTCGAAGTCGCCGAGCTGATCGGGGTCGATCCCAATCCCTTCACTCATCGCATCCTGATCAACAAGGGCGAGCGCGACGGGGTGTTCCTCGGCCAGCCGGTGCTCGATGCCCGTGGCCTGATGGGCCAGGTGGTCGAGCTGATGCCCTACACCTCGCGCGTGCTGCTGCTGACCGACACCACCCACAGCATTCCCGTACAGGTCAACCGCAACGGCCTGCGCGCCATTGCCAGCGGCACCGGCAACCCGGAACGCCTGGAACTGCGTCACGTGGCCGATACCGCCGACATCAAGGAAGGCGATCTGCTGGTGAGTTCGGGCATGGGGCAGCGTTTCCCGGCCGGTTATCCGGTGGCCACGGTCAACGAGGTGATCCACGATTCCGGTCAGCCGTTCGCCATCGTGCGCGCCATTCCTACCGCCGCCCTCAATCGCAGCCGCTACATGCTGCTGGTGTTCAGCGATCGTCGTACACCTGAGCAGCGTGCCACGGATGCAGCGATCGCCCAGGAAGAGGCCGACCGTCAGGACGGTGCGAGTGCCAAGCCGACAGCTGCGCCAGCACCGGCAACTGCGCCAGCGAGCGGCGCGCCGGCCCACGCACCCGCACCTGCCGCACCGGCTGCCACTGCGCCGGCCCACGGTACGTCCACCTCACACCCGCCAGCCGCACCCGCGTCGCCTGCACAGCCCCGGAGAGAATGATGGCCAGTACCCGTAGCAGAAACGGCTGGGCCATCTGGCTGACCTTCGTCATCGGCCTGCTGCTCAGCGTCACGCCGATGCCGCAGTTCATGGAGGTGTTCCGCCCCATGTGGCTGGCCTTGTTGCTGGCGTTCTGGACCCTGGCCGTACCCAGCAAGGTCGGGATGACCACCGCCTTTGTGCTGGGCCTTGCCGAGGACGTGCTCTACGGCACCCTGCTGGGGCAGAACGCGCTGATCCTCACCTTGATCACCTTCCTGGTGCTGTCCCTGCAGCAACGCCTGCGTATGTTCCCTATGTGGCAGCAGAGCCTGGTGATCCTGGTGGTGTTCGGCATCGCCCAGTTGATCCAGCTGTGGCTCAGCGCCCTGACCGGCAATCGCCTGCCGACGCTTGCGCTGGTGTGGTCGGCGGTGATCAGCGCGTTGCTCTGGCCCTGGATCAGCTTCGCCCTGCGCGGCATGCGCCGACGCCTGCATATCCACTGACGCGTCGCCACTGACAGGGAGATGTCCACATGACTCGACTGCACCTGGCCTCCGGCTCCCCGCGCCGGCGTGAGCTGCTGACCCAGATTGGCGTGCCATTCACCGTGGTCAGCGCCCCTATCGACGAAACCCCGTTGCCCGACGAAGCCGCCCAGGCCTACGTCGAGCGCCTGGCGCAAGCCAAGGCGGTGGCCGGTTTCAATCTGCTCGATGCCCCGGGTGTGGTGCTCGGCGCGGATACCGCCGTGGTGCTCGACGGCCAGATCCTCGGCAAGCCTGAAAACCGCGAGCACGCCCTGGCGATGCTCGGCGACCTGTCCAAACGCGAGCATCAGGTGCTTACGGCCGTAGCTGTGACCGACGGCCAGCGCTCGCTGAGCCTGTGCGTGGCCACCAAAGTCCGGTTCCGTACCATTTCCTTCGATGAAGCATGTCGCTACTGGGACAGCGGTGAACCGCTGGACAAGGCCGGCGGTTATGCGATCCAGGGGCTGGGAGCGGTGTTCGTCAGCGCCATCGAGGGCAGCTATTCGGCCGTGGTCGGCCTGCCCCTGAGCGAAACCGCCGAGCTGCTCGAACAGTTCGCCATTCCCTGCTGGCAGCAAGAGGATAACGCCCAGCGCTAGCCAGCCGCCCGACAGCGATCCATCATTACCGAAGACCTTTGACGAGAGCCTGCCATGAGTGAAGAGATCCTGATCAACATCACGCCAATGGAGTCACGTGTGGCAGTGGTGGAGAACGGAGTGCTGCAGGAGGTGCATGTCGAGCGCACCCAGCGCCGTGGCATCGTCGGCAATATCTACAAGGGCAAGGTGGTGCGTGTGCTGCCTGGCATGCAGGCCGCCTTCATCGATATCGGCCTGGAGCGTGCGGCGTTCATCCACGCCTCGGAGATCTCCCAGCGTGAAGGCTCGGCGGTCGAGACCATCACCGCGCTGGTCCACGAAGGCCAGGCTCTTGTGGTGCAGGTGACCAAGGACCCTATCGGCACCAAGGGCGCGCGCCTGACTACCCAGCTGTCGATTCCGTCGCGCTACCTGGTGTACATGCCGCGCAGCAGCCATGTCGGCATTTCGCTGAAGATCGAAGACGAAGCCGAGCGTGACCGTCTCAAACAGGTGGTCAGCGATTCGATGACGCAAGAGAACATCAAGGATGCCGGTGGCTTCATCCTGCGTACCGCCGCTGAAGGCGCGCGCGCCGAAGACATCCTCCAGGACATCCGCTACCTGCGTCGCCTTTGGGAGCAGATCGGCAGCCAGATCCAGACCTGCGGTGCGCCGACTGTGATCTACGAAGACCTCGGCCTGGCGCTGCGCACCTTGCGCGACCTGGTCAATCCAAAGATCGAGAAGATCCGCATCGACTCGCGGGAGACCTTCCAGAAGACCACGCAGTTCGTCGGCGAGCTGATGCCTGAGATCGCCGACCGCCTGGAGCACTATCCCGGCGAGCGGCCGATCTTCGACCTCTATGGGGTCGAGGACGAGATCCAGCGCGCCCTGGAACGCAAGGTGCCGCTCAAGTCCGGGGGCTACCTGGTGGTCGACCCCGCCGAGGCGATGACGACCATCGACGTCAACACTGGCGCTTTCGTCGGCCATCGCAACCTCGAAGAGACCATTTTCAAGACCAACCTCGAAGCAGCCACGGCCATCGCACGGCAACTGCGCCTGCGCAACATCGGCGGCATCATCATCATCGACTTCATCGACATGGAAGACGAAGAGCACCGCCGCCAGGTTCTGCGCACGCTGGAAAAACAGCTTGAGCGCGACCATGCCAAGACCAACATCATCGGCATCACCGAGTTGGGCCTGGTACAGATGACCCGCAAGCGCACCCGTGAAAGCCTCGAGCAGGTGCTGTGCGAGCCCTGCCTGGCCTGCCAGGGGCGTGGCAAGCTGAAGACGCCAGAGACTATTTGTTACGAAATCTTCCGCGAAATCCTCCGCGAGGCGCGGGCCTATCAGGCAGAAGGCTACCGGGTGCTGGCCAATCAGAAGGTCGTCGATCGTCTGCTCGATGAAGAGTCGGGTAACGTCGCCGAGCTGGAGGCCTTCATCGGGCGAACCATTCGCTTCCAGGTCGAGTCCATGTATTCCCAGGAACAATATGATGTGGTGCTGCTCTGACGCGTTCTGAAATCGTTCGCCCAGTGGCGAAAATGCCGCTTGCGGCCATAGTTAATGGACGACTCGGAGGGCAATGGCCATGGAACGTCTGACCCGCGTTCTCGGCGCGTTGACCCGCTGGGGGCTGGGGCTGTGTGCCCTGCTGGCAGTGCTGGTGGCGCTGTATGTCAGCCTCGGTCGGCAACTGGTGCCGCTGGTGGCCGAATACCGGGCCGACCTTGAAGACAAGGCCCAGCAAGCCTTGGGCCTGCCCGTGCATGTGGGGGCGCTCGAGGGGCGATGGAGTGGCCTGGCCCCGGTGCTCAGGCTGCGCGACCTGCAATTGGGCGAGGGCTCGGCGGCCTTGCGCCTGGATGACGTCAAGCTGGTGCCCGACCTGTGGGCCAGCCTGAAGGCCCGAGAAGTGCGGTTGGCGCATGTCCAGCTAGGCGGCCTGCAACTGATCCTGCATGAGGATCAGCAAGGCGCCTGGACCCTTGAAGGCCTGCCGAAGAAAGACGATGCGCCCATCGACCCGGCCCAATTGCTGCAACGCCTCCAGCAACTGGGCAGGGTCGATGTGTTCGACAGCCAGGTCACGTTCCAGCCGTGGCGCCGTGATTCAGTCACGCTCACTTATGTCAGCCTTGGCCTGCAGGCCGGTCCGTCGCGCCAGCGCCTTGAGCTGCGCGCGACCTTGCCCGACGGTCAGCCCCTGGCGTTGAACCTGCGCAGCCGCGCCACCCCTGACGCCTGGCGTGACGGGCGGCTGGAGGCCTACGCCAGCCTGCCGCAGAGCGATTGGGCGCGCTGGGTGCCGCCAAGCCTGCTCGGCCAATGGCGAGCCAAGACGCTGCGTGCGGGGGGCGAATTCTGGATCGACTGGAACAAAGGCCAGTTGCAGCGCGCCGTCGCCCGCCTGAACGCGCCGCAACTGCGCGGCGCCTATGTCGGGCGCAAGACCGTGACCCTCGACAACCTGGCGCTGTCCAGTTGGGTGCGCCGGGGCAAGGAAGGCTACGAGATCGTGGTCGATTCGTTGGCGGCGAGTATCGGTGAAACCCGCTGGGAAACCCACCTGCAAGCGCGCCAGCGCCGTGGGCAGGAGGCCGCCGGGGAGACGTGGCAGGTCCAGGCCGATCGCCTCGACCTGACGCCGTTGACCCCACTGATCGATGGCCTGGCACCGCTGCCGGACAACCTGATGACCGTGGTCGATGCCCTGAACGTGACCGGTACACTGCGCAATGTTCAGCTCGACATCCGTCCCCATGCCGAAGGTGACCAGCGCCTGCAGTTCGCCGCCAATCTCGACAGGATCGGCTTCGATGCGTATCACGGCGCGCCCGCAGCGGGCAATGTCAGCGGCAGCATCAGCGGCGATCTCGGGCACGGCGAACTGCGCCTTGATACCGATGCCTTCATGCTGCACCTGTACCCCATCTTCCGCAAACCCTGGCACTACCAGAAAGCCAATGCCCGCCTGACCTGGGCGCTGGACAAGGACGGCTTTACCCTCATCGCGCCCTACATCAAGGTGCTGGGCGATGAAGGCAAGATCGCCGCCGATTTTCTCATTCGCTTCAGGTTCCACGAGGAGCAGGCCGACTATATGGACCTGCGCGTCGGCCTCACCGAGGGCGATGGCCGCTACACGGCCAAGTACCTGCCGGAAGTGCTCAGCCCGGCGCTGGACGAGTGGCTTCGCAGTGCCATCGTCAAGGGGGCGGTCGACGAGGGCTACTTCCAGTACCAGGGATCTCTGAACCATAACGCGCCGGCGCATTCGCGCAGCATCAGCCTGTTCTTCAAGGTGCATGACGCGGCCCTCGATTTCCAGCCGGGCTGGCCGCAGGTGCAGCAGGTGGACGGCAATGTGTACATCGAGGATACCGGTGTGCGCATCCAGGCCAGCAAGGGCCTGCTGCTGGACACCCGAGTCAGTGATGTCAGCGTCAACATCCCCCATGTCGAGGGCGACCAGCATAGCCGCCTGTACCTGGACGGCGAGTTCGACGGCAGCCTGGGTGACGGCCTGAAGATTCTGAAAGAGGCGCCGATCGGCACTGGCGAGATCTTCGCCGGCTGGGAAGGCGAGGGCCCACTGCAGGGCAAGGTCAAACTGGACATCCCGTTGGAACACGGTCTGCGTCCCAAGGTGCTGGTGGATTTCTCGACTTCCGATGCCCGGCTCAAGGTGGAGCCGCCGGAGCTCGACCTGAGCCGCCTGAAGGGCGACTTCACCTTCGATCTCGACAAGGGCCTGAGCGGCAAGGGCATCAGTCTCCAGGCCTTCGACAGGCCGGTGACTGCGCAGATTCTCGCCGAAGGGCAGGGTGGCCAGATCCAGACCCGGATCAACGCCACCGGCCAGGTGCCGCTCAAGTCGTTGACCGACTGGTTGCAGTTCAAGCAGGCACTGCCGGCCTCGGGCGACATTCCCTACCAACTGCAGGTCAGCCTGGGTAGCCGCGACAATCGCCTGAGCGTCAACTCGTCGCTCAAGGGCCTGACCATCGACCTGCCAGCGCCCTTCGGCAAGACGGCGGCCGAGTCACGCGACAGCAGCTTCAGCATGAACCTGCAGGGTGGTGAGCGGCGCTTTGATGCGAGCTACGCCGATGTGGCGCGGTTGGCCTATGCGGCCTCGCTCGACAAGCTGGCCCAGGGACGCGGCGAGCTGGTGCTGGGCGGTGGCGATGCGCTGGTGCCGGGCGGCCAGGGTCTGCGGGTGCGCGGGCGGCTCGAATCGCTGGACCTCGAGCCCTGGCAGCAGCAGTTGGACAAGTATGCTGGCCAGGATCCAGGTGGCAGCGCTCGTCAGAGCCTGCAGGGTGTGGATGTGAGCATTGGCCAGTTGAAGGCATTCGGCACCGACCTCAACCAGGCGGTGGTGCGCCTGGCGCGTGTTGCCAGCGCCTGGGATCTGCGCCTGGACAGCAAGGAAGTGATCGGCAATGCGCGGATCCCGGATGCCAAGGCCGCGCCCATGGTGGTGAAGCTGCAGACCTTGCGCCTGCCGCCTGCCGATCCGCAGGAGGCCCAGGCCGAAGACACGCCTGATCCGTTGGCCACCTTCGACCCGCGCAAGGCGCCGGCCCTGGATCTGAGCATCGACAAGTTGTATCGCGGCGACGACCTGTTCGGCAGCGCCTCGGTCAAGCTGCGGCCGAATGCCCGTGGTGTGTCCCTGGGCGACATCGACCTCAATCTCAAGGGCCTGCACATCGACGGCAGCGGCGGCTGGGAAGGTGTTCCCGGCAGCACCAGCAGTTGGTACAAGGGGCGCCTGGACGGCAAGGACCTGGGCGATGTGCTCAAGGCCTGGGGCTTCGCGCCCACGGTCACCAGCCGCGACTTCCGCATGGACGTCGATGGCCGTTGGCCGGGTTCGCCGGCCTGGGTCAGTCTCAAGCGATTCTCCGGTAGCCTCGATGCCTCGCTGCGCACCGGCCAGTTCGTCGAGGTCGAGGGTGGCGCCCAGGCGTTGCGGGTGTTCGGCTTGCTCAACTTCAACTCGATTGGTCGCCGTCTGCGCCTGGACTTCTCCGACCTGTTCGGCGAGGGGCTGGCCTATGATCGGGTCAAGGGCCTGCTGGTGGTCAGCGAGGGCGTCTATGTGACCCGTGAACCGATCGCTGTCACCGGCCCCTCCAGCAATTTCGAGCTCGATGGCACACTCGACTTTGTGCGCGACCGTATCGATGCCAACCTGCAGGTGACCCTGCCGGTCACCAACAACCTACCGTTGGCGGCGCTGATCGTCGGGGCGCCTGCGGTCGGTGGCGCATTGTTCCTGGTCGATCGACTGATCGGTGATCGGGTCGCGCGCTTCGCCAGCGTGCACTATCGGGTCGAAGGTCCGGTCAAAGAGCCTAAAATCACCTTTGTGAAACCTTTCGATAAATCGCGCTAGGAGTGGTCATGAAGTCAGCAGTGATCCAGATGGTCAGCCAGGACGGCGTACTGGCCAACCTGCAGCGGGCTCACGTGCTGCTGGAACAGGCGGCTGACAGTGGCGCACGGCTGGCAGTGCTGCCGGAGAATTTCGCGGCCATGGGCCGGCGCGATGCCGCGGTGATCGGTCGCGCCGAAGCGCTTGGCGAAGGCCCGATCCTGCCCTGGTTGAAACGCGCCGCACGCGACCTCAAGTTATGGATTGTTGCCGGCACCTTGCCGTTGCCCCCGGTCGATGAGCCCGAGGCCAAGTCACATGCCTGCTCGCTGCTGGTCGACGACCACGGCGAGATCGCCGCGCGTTACGACAAGCTGCACCTGTTCGATGTGGACGTGGCCGACAACCGTGGGCGCTACCGCGAATCGGACGATTACGCCCATGGCGCACAGGTGGTGGTGGCGGATACGCCGGTTGGACGCCTGGGCTTGTCGGTGTGCTACGACCTGCGCTTTCCCGAGCTCTACAGCGCCCTGCGCGCTGCCGGGGCCGAGCTGATCAGCGCTCCGTCGGCGTTCACTGCGGTGACCGGCGCGGCACATTGGGAAGTGTTGATCCGTGCCCGCGCCATCGAAACCCAGTGCTACATGCTGGCCGCCGCGCAGGGCGGCAGCCATCCAGGCCCACGGGAAACCCATGGCCATGCGGCGATCGTCGACCCTTGGGGGAGGATCGTCGCCGAACATGCGCATGGCGAAGCGATATTGCTCGCCGAGCGCGACGCTGAAGAACAAGCGTCCATACGGGCGCGTATGCCGGTCGTTTCGCACCGGCGCTTTTTCTCGCAGGACGCCTTGCGGCCTGCGCACACCTCGGAGTGACTATGAGCCAGATGTTATCCACCGTCAGCGAGCAGCTCCTGGCCCCGGGCGGACTGACCCTGGACAGCCTGCAGGCTGTGCTGGGTGAGTTGGCAGGGCCCGGCATCGACGCTGCCGACCTGTATTTCCAGGGGCAGATCTCGGAAACCTGGGCACTGGAAGACGGTATCGTCAAGGAAGGCAGTTTCAACCTCGACCAAGGTGTCGGCGTGCGTGCGTTGTCCGGCGAGAAGACCGGCTTCGCCTACAGCAACGCGATCAATCTTGAAGCCTTGACGTCAGCGGCGCGCGCCGCCCGCTCGATTTCCCGCGCTGGCCAGAACGGTAAGGTGCAGGCCTTCCGCAGTCAGGACGTGACCGCCCTGTATGCACCGAACAACCCGCTCGATGTCCTGAGTCGGGCCGAGAAAGTCGAACTGCTCAAGCGCGTCGATGCCGCCACCCGTGCCCTCGATCCACGCATTCAGCAGGTCAGCGTGAGCATGGCGGGTGTGTGGGAGCGCATCCTGGTGGCGGCGGCCGATGGCAGCCTGGCCGCGGATGTGCGGCCGCTGGTGCGTTTCAACGTCAGCGTCATCGTCGAACACAACGGTCGCCGCGAGCGGGGCGGCCAAGGCGGGGGCGGGCGTACCGACTACCGCTACTTCACCGAAGAGCGGGTGATGGGCTACGCCCGCGAGGCGCTGCGCCAGGCGCTGGTCAACCTCGAGGCGCAGCCCGCGCCGGCCGGCACGTTGCCGGTGGTGCTCGGTCCCGGTTGGTCGGGCGTACTGCTGCATGAAGCGGTCGGCCACGGCCTGGAAGGCGACTTCAACCGCAAGGGCAGCTCCGCCTACAGCGGCCGGATCGGTGAGGCGGTGGCGTCGAAGCTGTGCACCATCGTCGATGACGGCACGCTGGAAGGCCGTCGCGGTTCGCTGAGCGTCGATGACGAAGGCACCCCGACCGAATGCACCACCCTGATCGAGAACGGCATCCTCAAAGGCTACATGCAGGACAAGCTCAATGCCCGCCTGATGGGCATGGCGGTTACCGGCAATGGTCGGCGCGAATCCTACGCGCACCTGCCGATGCCGCGCATGACCAACACCTACATGCGTGCCGGTGAGAGCGACCCGCAGGAGATCATCGCCTCGGTGAAGAAGGGCATCTACTGCGCCAACCTCGGCGGTGGTCAGGTGGACATCACCAGTGGCAAGTTCGTGTTCTCCACCAGCGAGGCTTACCTGATCGAAGACGGCAAGATCACCGCGCCGGTCAAGGGCGCGACCCTGATCGGCAATGGTCCTGAGGCGATGAGTCGGGTGTCGATGGTCGGTAACGACCTGGCCCTGGACAGCGGCGTCGGGACTTGTGGCAAGGATGGGCAGTCGGTGCCGGTTGGCGTTGGCCAGCCGACCCTGAAGCTGGACGCGATCACCGTGGGCGGTACCGGGGCCTGATGGCACGCGCTGCCTGCAGGAGCGGCCTCGTGTCGCGACGCGAGGCCGCTCCTGCAGGCGGTCAGTGGCAGGGCTCAGCGCAGGCCGCGCTGGAGCTCGTCGAGGTCGCGGATGTACTTGAACACCTTGCGCGCAGCGGCTGGCGGTTTGTTCCGTGCCTTTTCGTGCTGGGCATGGCGGATCAGCGAGCGCAGTTGCTGGCGATCGGTATCGGGGAACTCCTGGACGAAGCGTTCGAGGTCTTCGTCGTTGCCGTCGATCAACCGGTCGCGCCAGCGCTCGAGGCCGTGGAAACGTTCGTTGTACTGGCGCGTGGAGCTGTCTATCTGCTCGAGCAGCGCATGGATGGCATCCAGGTCCTGTACGCGCATCAGCTTGCCGACGAACGACATGTGGCGTTTGCGGGCACCGTGGGCAGTGTGTTTGGACGCTTCCTCCAGTGCTTTGCGCAACTCGTCGGTGAGTGGCAGGCGCGCGAGGATATCGGGCTTGAGCGTGGTGAGGCGCTCGCCGAGTTCGACCAGCGCATGCAGCTCGCGCTTGATCTGGGTCTTGCTTTTTTCGCCGTCGAAGGCGTCGTCGTATGAATCAACCATGGTGGCAGTCCGCAGGAAATCGCCGCCATGATAACCAGTCGGGGGCCGCTTTGTCCGGCCCGGTCGAAGAATGGCCCTCGCCGAACGCAGAATTTGAGTGGAGAAAACCATGAGTGCAGTCCAGAGCATAGGTCCGAAGGACCTGCCAGCGTTGCAGGAACAGGTCGAGGCGATCGTTGCCGAAGCACGCCGCCAGGGCGCCAGTGCCTGCGAGGTGGCGGTTTCGCTGGAGCAGGGCCTGTCCACCAGCGTGCGCCAGCGCGAGGTCGAGACGGTCGAGTTCAACCGTGACCAGGGCTTTGGCATCACCCTCTACGTGGGCCAGCGCAAGGGGTCGGCCAGTACGTCGGCGAGCGGTCCCGAGGCCATTCGCGAAACGGTGGCTGCTGCACTGGCAATCGCCAAGCACACTTCCGAGGATGAGTGTTCGGGCCTGGCTGACGCGGCGCTGATGGCGCGCGAAATGCCTGACCTCGACCTCTACCACGACTGGGACATCGAGCCCGAGCGTGCCATTGAGATGGCCCTGGAGTGCGAAGCGGCCGCCTTCGATGCCGACAAGCGCATCCTCAATGCCGACGGCACCACCCTCAACACGCACCAAGGGGTGCGGGTGTATGGCAACAGCCATGGCTTCATCGGCGGCTACGCCCCCACCCC
>NZ_JABWRO010000124.1:0-15789 GCF_014268985.1 Pseudomonas sp. RW10S2
GAGTGCGGCTGAAGTACGCCTTCATCAACAAGCACTCGACGGATTACCCAGTGCGTCGCCTTTGCCAAACCCTCAAGGTGCATCCCAGCGGCTACTACACTTGGCTGGCCGAGCCTCAATCTGCCCGAGCCAAAGAAGATCAGCGCCTGCTTGGCTTGATCAAGCAGGCCTGGTTAGAAAGCGGCGGCGTGTATGGCTATCGCAAGATTCACGATGACCTGCGAGAGCTAGGAGAGATCTGTGGGCGAAATCGAGTCGGTCGCTTGATGCAGGCAGAGGGGCTGCGTTCGCAAATGGCCGTGTGGCGACGCAAGCCACAGCAGCAAGTGATGATTCACTCAGACCAATGCAGTCAGTTCAGTAGCTCAGATTGGCAAAGCTTCCTGAAAGCCAACAATGTGATCAGTAGCATGAGCCGAAGGGGAAACTGCCACGACAATGCCGTAGCCGAGAGCTTTTTCCAGCTTTTGAAGCGGGAGCGAATCCGACGAAAGATCTACGCGACGCGTGACGAAGCCCGAAGTGATATTTTCGATTACATCGAGATGTTCTATAACCCCAAGCGTCGACACAGCAGTGCTATGCAGCTGTCGCCAGTAGAGTATGAGAAACGCTATTTTCTGAGCTTGGAGAGTGTCTAGTGAACCAGGGGCGATTCAATGAAATCTTTAGTAACTATTACACTTGCCCACAAGCCAATCTCATTCTAAAACCCAAGTACGCAGAAGCTCTAATTAAAACAGGCAAACTCATCGCGCGCTACCCGTTATCTTCTGCCACAGCGACCCCTTTGCTGTCAAAAAAAGATGTACATGACTACATCAAGCCCCTTAAATCCTCAGAAAAATAATTAATTCTCTTAATTTTAGATCTCAAATCTTTGGCATGATTTGGGTGTTACAGTGACTATTTTCGACAAAACTCAGAGAAACTTGACAGTCAACTGTTAAGTCATTTTGGCATTCCTATGTAATTCAAAGGGCTAAATTCACCGTCAGATTGAAAAATGGGGCCGTCGGCCACCACCGGTCGCCCGCCTATTTTTTTCAATCGCCCATAACCCCTGATTTATCGCTGCTTTACCTGCAAAGCGAGGGCCGCCTGCGACTGCCCGTTAAAAAAAAGCTTGTCGTTTTAAACTACGACCAATAGAGTCGTAGTTACTCGGCAAGCGCAGCAGCGCACGCCGAACCTCGACCCAAAACCCTTCGACCCTCTCGCGGAGCCTGTCCATGAATCCACACATCCTGATCATCGGTGCCGGTTTTGCCGGCGTCTGGAGCGCCCTGAGTGCCGCCCGCCTGCTCGACCTCGCCAAGCGTGGCGACATCCACATCAGCGTGCTCGCACCGCAGGCCGAGCTGCGCATCCGCCCGCGCTTCTACGAGGCCGATGTGCACTCGATGAAAGCGCCGCTTGGCGAGCTGTTCGAGGCTGTAGGGGTGAATTTCATCCAGGGCCATGCCCAATCCATCGATGCCGACGCACGCTCGGTCACCTATATCGACGCCAATGGCCAGACCCGCCACCTGGGTTATGACCGCCTGGTGCTGGCCGCCGGCAGCCAGGTCGCCCGCCCCGCCTTACCGGGCCTGGACCAGCACAGCTTCGATGTCGACCAGATGGAGTCGGCGATCAAGCTGGAGCAGCACCTGACCGACCTCGCCAGCCTGCCGGCCTCCCCGGCCCGCGACACCGTGGTGGTGTGCGGCGGCGGTTTCACCGGTATCGAGACCGCCACCGAAATGCCTGCCCGCTTGCGCGCAGTACTCGGCGAGCAGGCCAATATCCGCGTGATCGTGATTGATCGCGGCGCACAGGTCGGCGCAGCCCTCGGTGCAGGCATCACCCCAGCCATCGTTGCCGCCTCGCAGCACGCCGGCGTGCAATGGCTCACCAATGCTTCGGTGATCGCGGTGGATACCGGTGGCGTGACCCTGGACAACGGCGAGTACATCGCCAGCAAGACGGTGATCTGGACCGCAGGCGTCAAGGCCAGCCCGCTGACCGCGCAGATCGCCGGCGAGCGCGATGCCCAGGGCCGCCTGCGCGTCGACGAGCACCTCAAGGTCATCGGTCAGCAGTACATCTACGCCACCGGCGACGTGGCCTGGGCCGCAGTCGATGACCTGGGCAACCACGCGCTGATGACCTGCCAGCATGCCATCCCCATGGGCCGTCACTCGGGCAACAATGCCATGGCCGACCTGCTCGGCGAGGCGCCGGTGGTGTATCGCCAGCCCAAGTACGTCACCTGCCTCGACCTGGGCGACTGGGGCGCGGCGTTCAGCGAAGGTTGGGAACGTGAACTGAAGCTGCAGGGTGACGAAGGCAAGCAGCTCAAGCGCCAGATCAACTCGGTGTGGATCTACCCGCCAGAGGCTGATCGCAGCAAGGCCCTGGCCGCTGCCGATCCAATGATCGCCATCGTTTAAGCGAATGAACCTGACAGATCCGTCAAAAAATGACGGATCTGTTTGTACCTGTAGTTACATTGAATGACTGGTCAATAATAGTGGCACCGTGGCATTATTGACGTCAAAAAACCCACTAAAGTTAAGGATATTGTACTTTCCCGCAGCGCACCGAGACGCCTGGCCCTTTCGCCGGTTCCGGCCCCGCGCCCCAGCGCTTGAAGCCTGCACGCCACATTCAAGGAGTAGCTCCATGCAGTTAAGGAATATGAAGATCGGTATCCGGGCAGCCAGCGTATTTACGCTGCTGGGCGTCCTGGTACTGGTCATGGGCTTGATATCGCTGTACGAAACCCGGCGCATGGACAGCGCCACCGATGAGATCCGTGTCACCTGGATTCCGGCGATCATTTATCTGAACGAGGTCAGCACCAATCTCGGTCGCGCCCGCGCCATGACTCTGCGCAGCGTGATCGAGGAAGACCCCGCCGTCCGCCAGGCAACTCTCGGCCGCATCGGCGAGATCAATGCTTCGCTCGAGGTAGGCATCAAATCCTACGAATCGACCATCATCGAAAAGGACGACCGCGCCCTGTTCGATAACTTCGTCTCCCTCGCCCAGCGCTACCACGGCCTGCAGAAGTCGATCCGCGATGCCGCGGCCAATGGCGACATTGTCGAGGCCAAACGCCTGGTCAACGGCCCGCTGGCCGAATACGCCGACTCGATGATGAAAGCGCTCGGCACCCTGATCCAGTACAACTCCGACGGTGCCGACAAAGCCTCGCAGCGCAGCAGTGACGCCTATGACGAAGCCTTTGCCCTGATCGTGCTGTCGTTGGTGGTGATCATCCTCGCGCTGGTGGCCATCGCCGTGCTGCTGACTCGCAGCATCGTCGTACCGCTGGCCGAAGCCGTGAGCGTCGCCGAGCGCGTGGCCACCGGCGACCTGACCCAGGAAATCCGCATCGTCGGTCGTGACGAGCCGGCGCTGCTGCTGCGGGCCTTGAGCCGCATGCAGGAAAGCCTGCGCGACACCATCCGCAAGATCGCCGCCTCGTCCGACCAACTGGCCTCGGCCTCCGAAGAGCTGCACACCGTCACCGAAGACACCAGCCGCGGCCTGCACCAGCAAAGTGCCGAGATCGACCAGGCCGCCACGGCCGTCAACCAGATGACCGCTGCCGTCGAGGAAGTGGCCAACAACGCGGTCAGCACCGCCGACGCCTCCCAGGGCGCAGACCAGACCACCCGCGATGGCCGCGACCAGGTCAACCAGGCACTGAGCTCGATCCAGCAACTGGTCGAGGACGTCACCGGCACCTCCAGCGAGATCGAACAGCTGGCCAACAGCGCCAACGAAATCAGCCGCGTGCTCGATGTGATCGGCTCGATCGCCGGGCAGACCAACCTGCTGGCGCTCAACGCCGCCATCGAAGCCGCACGGGCCGGTGAGGCCGGGCGTGGTTTTGCCGTGGTCGCCGATGAAGTGCGGGCACTGGCGCACCGGACCCAGCAGTCCACCGCAGAAATCGAACAGATGATCGGGGGTATCCAGACCGGCACCGAGCGCGCCGTGGGCTCTATGCACAGCAGCCAGGGCCGTGCCAGCGGCACCCTGGAGATTGCCCAGGCGGCGGGCCAGGCCCTGGAACTGATTGCCGAGGCGATCGCCGCGATCAACCAGCGCAACCTGGTGATCGCCAGCGCATCCGAAGAGCAGGCCCAGGTGGCGCGTGAGGTGGACCGCAACCTGGTGAACATCCGCGACCTGGCGATGCAGACCTCGGCGGGCGCCAACCAGACCAGCGCTGCGGCGCAGGATCTGTCGCGCCTGGCGGTGGAATTGAACGGGATGGTGGCGCAGTTCAAGGTGTGAACTGAAACACCCGGGGCCGCTTTGCGGCCCTCTTGCCAACCAACTAGTCGCTCACACCGACTGCACGTCCCGCCTTCACCGCCTTGCCGCGAGTCGCCAGGCAATAATAGAGCGGCACCGTCACCAGCAACCCGAACAGCCACGACAGGTCGGCGCCCTCGACGATGTTCGAATACGGCCCCACATACAACGCCGTATTGGCGAACGGCAGTTGCACCAGAATCCCGAACACATAGGCGACGATGGCGTGGTGGTTGAAGCGCCCGTAGATCCCGCCATCGGCGCGGAAGAACGAAGCGATGTCGTATTCGCCCTTCTTGATCAGGTAGAAGTCCACCAGGTTGATCGACGCCCAGGGCACCAGCACCAGCAGCAGTGCCAGGATCAGGCCGATGAACTGGCCGATGAACCCCGCCGAGGCATTCAGCGCCACCAGCCCGCACCCGAGCAGGATCACCGACGCCAGCACTACCCGCACCCGCACGCTCGGCGTCCAGTGAGCGACGAACGTCTGGATCGCGGTGACGATCGACAGCACCGCACCATACAGGTTGAGCGCGTTGTGGCTGATGATATTGAGCAGGAACAGCACCATCAGGATCGGCCCCAGCCAGCCGGTGGCCTGCTTCACCGCATCCATCGCATCAGTACCTTCCGGCACGCACAGCACCGCCACTGCCCCGAAGCTGAAACACAGGATGGTGCCCAGGGTCGCGCCGAAATAGGTCGCCCAGAACGGCTTGGCGATACCGATCTCACGCGGCAGGTAACGCGAATAATCCGAGGTGTAGGGCGAGAAGCTGATCTGCCAGATGGTGCCCAGCGACACCGTGGCAATGAAGCCCGACAGGTTGAAGGCGCCGCGGCTGAAGAAGTCTGCCGGCAGTTCCTGGGCGAACATCATGATGAAGCCGGCCAGCAACGCCGAGCCCATCACCCAGGTACCGATGCGGTTCAGGCTATGAATGAAGCGATAGCCGATCACACCGATGGCCGTAGCGCTCAGGGCACCAATGACGATGGCCGTGGGCATCGGCACGCTCGGGGCGATACCGTGGATCGACTTGCCCGCCAGGACGATGTTGGAAATGAAGAAGCCGACATAGATCAGCGCGGTGAAGAACACGATCAGCAAGGCGCCATAGCGCCCGAACTGGCCGCGGCTCTGCACCATCTGCGGAATGCCCAGCTGCGGTCCCTGCGCAGAGGCCAGGGCGATGACGATCCCGCCCAGCAGATGCCCCATCACGATGGCGACCAGCCCCCACAGCAGGTTCAGGTGGAACACCTGGACCACCATCGCGCCGGTGACGATCGGCAGTGGCGCGATATTGGTGCTGAACCAGAGGGTGAAGAGGTCGCGCGCCTTCCCGTGGCGCTCGGAGGGGGGAACATGATCGACCGTATGATTCTCGACAAACTGGTGTTGCGACGACGGTTGGGACATAGGATTTCAGCTCGAAAGGATCATTTTTATCGTTGTATGGAAACCGCTCGAGGCGGCCTCTCAGCTGAAGACCATATTATGGTATTCCAAACTTTTGACAACACTGCGCCGCGTTTTTTCAGCGCATCTGATCTGCCTTGTGCGCCACTGTGGCGCAGGGCTCTAGTCGTCAAGACCAATGAATACGGGGCCTTTACCGTTCATCGTGTGTTCCGGTGCGTGGAAAATTCTGCTTGCAATATAGGTATTACGGTATACCATCAGACACATCAACGATAAAAAACGCGGACCACCGCACGGCCCTTCGAGGTACACGCCATGATCGACGCAACCGTCTACAAGCACGTCCTGGGTTCCTTCCCGTCCGGCGTCACGGTCATCACCACCCTGGACGACGACGGCTCGGTCGTCGGCCTCACTGCCAGCGCCTTTTCTTCCCTGTCCATGGATCCGCCGCTGGTGCTGTTCTGCCCCAACTACAGCTCCGACTCCTATCCTGTACTGATCAAGCAGAAGCGCTTCGCCATTCATCTGCTGTCCGGCGAACAGCAGGCCGAAGCCTATGCATTCGCCAAAAAAGGCAAGGACAAGGCCAGCGGCATCCAGTGGACCCTGAGCGAGCTGGGCAACCCGCTGCTGGCCGGGGCCACCGCGATCATCGAGTGCGAGTTGTGGCGCGAATACGAAGGCGGCGATCACGCCATCATGGTCGGCAAGGTACACAACCTGATCGTGCCTGAGGACGCCCCACGACCGATGGTCTACTGCCGCGGCAAGATGGCAAGCCTGCCCGCCTTCGCCTGATACCTGCAGTTCGACGCAAGACTCTGTGGGAGCGGGCTCGTCCCGCGATCACCGGCAAAGCCGGTGTCATTCCGGACGCGGCTTGTTTCCCTGTGCCGCGCCGTCCCCACATCGACCACAACAAGCTCCGAGGAAAGCCCCATGAAATTTTCGCTGTTCGTACACATGGAACGTTGGGATGACCAGGTCAGCCACCGCCAGCTGTTCGAAGACCTGACCGAACTGACCCTGATGGCCGAGCACGGCGGTTTCAGCACCGTATGGATCGGCGAACACCACGCCATGGAATACACCATCTCGCCCAGCCCCATGCCGCTGCTGGCCTACCTGGCTGCCCGTACCGAGACCATTCGCCTGGGCGCCGGCACCATCATCGCGCCGTTCTGGAATCCGATCCGCGTGGCGGGCGAATGCGCCCTGCTCGATGTGATCAGCAACGGCCGCATGGAAGTGGGCCTGGCCCGCGGCGCCTACCAGTTCGAGTTCGACCGCATGGCCGGTGGCATGCCCGCCACCGACGGTGGCAAGGCCCTGCGCGAGATGGTCCCGGCGGTTCGCGCCCTGTGGCAGGGCGACTACGCCCATGAAGGCGAGGTGTACAACTTCCCCACCTCTACCAGCGTGCCCAAGCCAGTGCAGCACGGCATGCCACCGATGTGGATCGCCGCCCGTGACCCGGACTCGCACAACTTCGCGGTCAAGCATGGCTGCAATGTCATGGTCACCCCGCTGATGAAGGGTGACGAAGAGGTGCTGGACCTGAAGAACAAGTTCCAGGCCGCCCTGGACAACAACCCAGACGTGCCGCGCCCGCAACTGATGGTGCTGCGCCACACCCACGTGCACAGCCCGGCCGAGCCTGATGGCTGGAAGATCGGCGCCCAGGCGATCTCGCGCTTCTATCGCACCTTCGATGCCTGGTTCGGTAACAAGACCACCCCGGTCAACGGATTCCTGGAGCCCAGCCCCGAGTCCAAGTTCGCCGAGGTGCCGGCGTTCGCGCTGGAGAACATCCGCAAGAACACCATGATCGGCACCCCCGAAGAGATCATCGCGCGGATCAAGTACTACCAGGAGCTTGGCGTCGACGAGTTCAGCTTCTGGTGTGACAACAGCCTGCCGCACGAAGAGAAACGCAAATCGCTGGAGCTGTTCATCAAGGAAGTGGTGCCTGCGTTCAGCTGAATGCCTTTTGTCTGATTGATTGCGGGAACGGCCCGCTCCTGCGTGCGGGGGTGGGCATTTTTTTGCCTGTAGCAGCCCTCTCGCGCCCTGCAGAAGCGGACTTGCCCGCGATAGGGCCCTAACCGGCAACCGTACAAGAGAAATTCAGCATTCCTCTTGCACATCCAATATTATGGTATACCATCAGACAACAAAGCCTGATAACCCAAAAATCCAGGAGCCCCCCATGAGTTTCGAAATCCGCAAGATCGTCACCTACTCCGAAGAAACACGCATCGAAGGCGGCAAGGCCACCGACAAACCCGTGACCATGGTCGGCCTGGCCGTAGTAATCAAGAACCCATGGGCTGGCCGTGGTTTCGTCGAAGACCTCAAGCCGGAAATCCGCGCCAACTGCTCCGAACTGGGTGCGCTGATGGTCGAGCGCCTGACCGCCGCCATCGGCGGGGCCGACAAGATCGAGGCATACGGCAAGGCGGCCGTGGTCGGTGCCGAGGGTGAGATCGAGCACGCGTCGGCGGTGATCCACACCCTGCGCTTTGGCAACCACTACCGTGAAGCGGTCCAGGCCAAGAGCTACCTGAGCTTCACCAACAAGCGCGGCGGCCCGGGCACCTCGATCCAGATCCCGATGATGCAGAAGGACGACGAAGGCCTGCGCTCGCACTACATCACCCTGGAAATGCAGATCGAAGACGCCCCGCGCGCCGACGAGATCGTCGTGGTCCTGGGCGCCTCCGACGGCGGCCGCCTGCACCCGCGCATCGGCAACCGCTACATCGACCTGGAAGAACTGGCTGCCGAGAAAGCCAACGCTCAATAACAATAAGCAGACAGGCCGGAGCCAAGCGTCACGGCACCGGCCTTTCAAGGAGCGCCATCCATGATTCAGCCTGTCGCTGAACGTACACCTGCCGGGACCAGCTACCTGAGCCTCGGCCAGGGCCAACCCGTGGTGCTGATCCACGGCGTGGGCCTGAACAAGGAAATGTGGGGTGGCCAGTTCGTCGGCCTGTCCACCGACTACCGGGTCATCGCCTACGACATGCTCGGCCATGGCCAGAGCGCGCTGCCCGCGCCGGACACCGACCTGCAAGGCTACGCCACCCAGCTCGCCGAACTGCTCGACCACCTGCAGATCCCCCAGGCCACCGTCATCGGCTTCTCCATGGGCGGACTGGTCGCGCGCGCCTTCGCCCTGCACTACCCGCAGCGGCTGTCGGCACTGGTCGTGCTCAACAGCGTGTTCAACCGCAGCCCCGAGCAGAGCGCCGGTGTCATCGCCCGCGCCGCGCAGGCTGCCGAGCTTGGTCCGGACGCCAACGTCGACGCGGCGCTGGACCGTTGGTTCAGCCGCGAGTACAAGGCGGCCAACCCGGCCCAGGTCGCGGCCATCCGCCAGGTGCTGGCCAGCAACGACCCCCAGGGCTACCACACCACCTATTCGCTGTTCGCCACCCAGGACATGTACCGCGAAGCGGACTTGGGCAGCATCCAGGTGCCAACGCTGATCGCCACCGGCGAACTCGATTCCGGCTCCACCCCGGCCATGACCCGCCAGCTCGCCGCGCGCATTCCCGGCGCCCGCAGCGTGGTCCTGCCCGAACAACGGCATATGATGCCCGTTGAGGCTCCGCGCGAAGTCAACCGCATGCTGCTGGACTTCCTGAGCCAAGCCCGCACCCTCACCGAATCCGCCAAGGGGATAGTTGCATGACCCTCGTTCGTTTCCAGATGTGCATCGACGGCCAGTGGCGCGATGCCCAGAGCGGCAAGACCTTCGACAGCCTCGACCCGGCCACCGCCCAGCCCTGGGCACAATTGCCCGACGCCGGCGAGCAGGACGTCGAGCTGGCGGTACAGGCCGCCCAGCGTGCCTTCGACAGCAAGGCCTGGCGCGGGCTCACCGCCACCGCACGGGGCAAGCTGCTGCGCCGCCTGGGTGACCTGATCGCCGAGAACAAGGAGCACCTGGCCCAGCTCGAAAGCCGCGACAACGGCAAGCTGATCCGCGAGACCCGCGGCCAGGTCGGCTACCTGCCGGAGTTCTTCCACTACACCGCAGGCCTTGCCGACAAGCTCGAAGGCGGCACCCTGCCGCTGGACAAGCCCGACCTGTTCGCCTACACCGTGCACGAGCCCATCGGCGTGGTGGCGGGCATCATTCCGTGGAACAGCCCGCTGTACCTCACCGCGATCAAGCTCGCCCCGGCCCTGGCTGCGGGCAACACCATCGTGCTCAAACCCTCCGAGCATGCGTCTGCCACTATCCTGGAGCTGGCCCGCCTGGCGCTGGAAGCCGGCTTCCCGGCGGGCGTGGTCAACGTGGTCACCGGCTACGGCCCAAGCACCGGTGCTGCGCTCACCCGTCATCCGCTGGTACGCAAGATCGCCTTCACCGGCGGCGCCGCCACAGCCCGCCATGTGGTGCGCAGCAGCGCCGAGAACTTCGCCAAGCTGTCGCTGGAGCTGGGCGGCAAGTCGCCGAACATCATCTTCGCCGACGCCGACCTGGAAAGCGCCATCAATGGCGCAGTGGCCGGCATCTATGCCGCCTCCGGGCAAAGCTGCGTGGCCGGCTCGCGCCTGCTGGTGCAGGACGAGATCTTCGACGAGTTCGTCGAGCGCCTGATCGAGCGGGCCAAGCGCATCCGCATCGGCAACCCGCAGGACGATGCCAGTGAGATGGGCCCGATGGCCACCGCCCAGCAACTGGCCGTGGTCGAAGGTCTGGTCGCTGCGGCCAAGGCCGAGGGCGCCAAGCTGCGCCTGGGTGGCAAGCGCGCCGAGGTCGAAGGCGACGGCTGGTTCTACGAGCCGACCCTGTTCGAGTGCGACAGCAACTCGATGACCATCATGCAGGAAGAAGTATTCGGCCCGGTCGCCGCGGTGATCCGCTTCAAGACCGAGGAAGAAGCGCTGGCCATGGCCAACGACTCGCAGTTCGGCCTGGCCGCCGGCATCTGGACCCGCGACCTGGGCCGCGCCCATCGCCTGGCGCGCGACGTGCGCTCGGGGATCATCTGGGTCAACACCTACCGCGCGGTCTCGGCCATGGCGCCGATCGGTGGTTTCAAGAACAGCGGCTACGGCCGCGAGAGCGGCATCGATTCGGTGCTGGCCTATACCGAGCTGAAGACCGTGTGGATCAACCTGTCCACGGCGCCGATGCCCGATCCGTTTGTGATGCGTTGAGAAGGAGCACGAGATGATCGAACCTGGCATCTACAAAGACGTGATGGGCTCCTTCCCATCCGGCGTGACCGTGGTCACCACGCTCGATGGCGATGGCGGCATCGTCGGCATCACCGCCAGCGCCTTCAGCGCGCTGTCGATCGAGCCGGCGCTGGTGCTGTTCTGCCCCAACTACGCCTCCGACACCTACCCGATACTGCGCGACAGCAAGCAGTTCGCCATTCACCTGCTGTCGGCCGACCAGACCGCCGAGGCCTACGCCTTTGCAGGTAAAGGCAAGGACAAGGCCAAAGGCATCGACTGGCACCTGAGCGAGCTGGGCAACCCGCTGCTGGCCAAGGCCACGGCGATCATCGAGTGCGAATTGTGGCGCGAGTACGACGGCGGCGATCACGCGATCATCGTCGGTGCGGTGAAAAACCTGGTGCTGCCGGCCGAGCCGGTGACGCCGATGGTCTATCACAAGGGCAAGCTGGGTGCCCTGCCCTCGCTGGGCTGATAGACCGCGCGGGCTGCTTCGCGGGTAAACCCGCTCCCACAGGGACTGCACAGGGTTCAGAATTTGTGCGATCCCTGTAGAAGCGGGTTTACCCGCGAAGAAGCCCACGCCGATGACCCTGTTTTTTGGGGCCGCGCTAATCGTCTCACCCTCGGTTGCGGCCCCTGTTTTCATTCGGAGCACTGCAATGAGCAATGAAAAGTACGAGAAGGGTTTGCAGATCCGCACCCAGGTACTGGGCGAGGACTACGTCAACCGCTCCATCCAGAACGCCGACGACTTCACCAAGCCACTCCAGGAGCTGGTCACCGAGTATTGCTGGGGCCATGTCTGGGGCCGCGACGGCTTATCGCTCAAAGAGCGCAGCATGATAAACTTGGCGATGATTTCCGCCCTCAACCGGCCCCACGAGCTCAAGCTGCATATCCGCGGCGCCTTGCGCAATGGCCTGAGCCGTGAACAGATTCGCGAAATCCTGCTCCAGGTCGGCATTTATTGCGGCGTGCCCGCGGCGGTGGACAGCTTCCGCCTGGCCCGCGAAGCGTTCGCCGAAGCCGATGCGGAGCCAACCCGTTAACAGCGGGCTGTTCGAACCACTGCAAGGAGCGCCTGGGTTCGGGGCACTCCGACGTTGGCGCAACAGCCTCATAAAGAGCGCACCTGATGAAACGCCAGCCACTCGACGACAGCTTCAAGGTCAACCGCAACCCCGTCACGCTCCGCGAAATCGTGCTCGACAAGCTGCGCGGGGCGATCATGAACTTCCACCTGCTGCCGGGCGACCGTCTGGTCGAGCGCGACCTGTGCGACCGTCTCGGCGTCAGCCGTACCTCGGTGCGTGAAGCCCTGCGCCACCTCGAGTCCGAGGGCCTGGTGGAGTTCGCCGATGCCAAGGGCCCGCGCGTGGCCATCATCACCCTGGAAGACGCCCGCGACATCTACGAGCTGCGCTGCGTGCTCGAAGGCCTGATCGTCCAGCTGTTCACCCTCAATGCCAAAGCCAAGGACATCCGCGCCCTGGAGCGCGCCCTGGACGTGAACCGCGAAGCGCTGGAGGAAGGCGAACTGCAGCAGGTGCTCGATTCGGTACAGGGCTTCTACGATGTGCTGCTCGAAGGCTCCGGCAACCACGTCGCCGCCACCCAGCTGCGTCAGTTGCAGGCCCGTATCAGCTATCTGCGCGCCACCTCGGTCTCGCAGGAAAACCGCCGCGGCGCCAGCAACCGTGAAATGGAGAAGATGGTCGAGGCCATCAAGAGCGGCGACCCGCTGGCCGCTCACCAGGCGTCGGTCGACCATGTACGCGCCGCCGCCAAGGTAGCACTGGAATACCTGCGCCAGAAGCAGGACGACAATGCCAAGGTCCGCGACATGGTCGAGCCCCTGGCGCTGAAGGATCCACGCATTTAACCCCCACACAGGCCACCGATCATGCCCAACGCCCCGCGCTACTGCCCGCACTGCACCACGGCACTGGACCGGGGCGTTCCCAGCGGCGACACCCACGAGCGCCTGCACTGCCCCGCCTGCGGCTATATCCACTACATCAATCCGAAGATCATCGCCGGCTGCATCATCGAACGCGACGGCAAGTACCTGCTGTGCCAGCGTGCCATCCCGCCACGCCCCGGGACCTGGACCCTGCCTGCAGGCTTCATGGAGGCCGGCGAAACCACCGAGCAAGCGGCGCTGCGCGAAGTCTGGGAAGAAACCGGCGTACGCGCCGACATCGTCTCGCCTTACTCGATCTTCAGCGTGCCGCAGATCAGCGAGGTGTACATCATCTTCCGCGCCATCGCCAGCGAAGAGACGGGCCAGTTCGGCCCCGAGACCCTCGACTATCGTTTCTTCGCGCCCGAGGACATTCCCTGGGACGCAATCTACTACCCGGCGATCCGCCAGATCCTCGAACGCTACATCCTCGAACGCCAGGCCGGGGTGTATGGCATCTACATGGGCAATGACGACACCGGCAAAGTGCACTTCATTCGCTGAGCAGGCCCGCGCCTGTCGCGCAACGGCCCGGCACCCAAACAACCCCACAAATTTCTCGCCAGCCCGACATTCTCGGTGCAACCTATCCCTTCCATGCAAACGAAGCGGCAAACCTCATGGCGAAATGGCTGGAAGGCGGCGGGCTCATGGCCGAACGCATCCGCAATCACGACTGGGCGAAAACGCCCCTGGGCCCACTGGATGCCTGGCCCGACGTGCTCAAGACGACCGTGGCCTTGTGCCTGGCCTCGCGCTTCCCGCAAGCAGTGCTGTGGGGTAATGACCTGATCACCCTGCACAACGACGCCTTCAGCGAAATCCTCGGCGGCAAGCCCCCAGCCCTCGGTCGGCCCTTCAGCCACGTCTGGCATGAAGCCTGGAACGATATCGGCGCCATGGCCCGCCGCGCCCTGGGCGGCGAGGCGGTATACATCGAAGACTTCCCGCTGGTCATCGACCGCCACAACGGGCCGGAGCGTGCCTACTTCACGTTCTGCTACAGCCCGATCCGCGACCAGGACGGCCAGATCGTCGGCATGCTCGACACTGTCACCGAAACCACGGCCAGCGTGGTCGCCAACCACCGCCTGAACTTCCTCGACGACCTCGGCCGCGCCGTGGCCAACGCCACCGACCCGGACCGGATCCTGGCCATCACCACCCGCAAGCTGGGCGAACACCTGCGTCTGTCGAGCTGCGCCTACGCCGTGATGGAGCCCGATCAGGACGGCTTCACCATCTGCGGCGACTGGGTCACGCCCGGCTCGCCACGCCTGCTCGGCCAGTACCATCTCGCCGACTTCGGCCGCCTCGCCGTGCAGCGCCTGCGCGCGGGGCTGACGCTGGTGATCAACGACAACCTAAGCGAGCTCGAACCGCAGGAGGCCGCGACCTTCCAGGCCATCGGCATCACGGCGACCATCTGCATGCCGCTGATCAAGGATGGGCGCCTGACGGCGTTGATGGCCATCCATGACAAGCAGCCGCGTGTCTGGACCGGCTACGAACAGGCGCTGATCAGCGAAGTCACCGAACGCAGTTGGGCGCACATCCAGCGGGTTCAGGCACACGCCGAAGTACACGAAGCGGTGCAGGCGCTCGAGTCGCTCAACGTTACCCTTGAGCAGCGTGTCGAAGAACGTACCGCACAGTTGCTGCACACCGAGGCCGTGCTGCGTCAGGCCCAGAAGCTCGAAGCCATCGGCCAGCTCACCGGGGGCGTCGCCCACGACTTCAACAACCTGCTGACCATCATCCGCTCATCGCTGCATTTCCTGCAGCGCCCGGACCTCGACGACAGCCGCCGCCAGCGCTACCTCAAGACCGTCTCAGACACCGTCGATCGCGGTGCCAAGCTCACTGGCCAACTGCTCGCTTTCGCGCGTCGCCAGGCCCTGAGCCCGCAAGTGTTCGAAGTCGGGCCGCAGTTGGCGGCGATGGCCGAAATGCTAGACACCGCTACCGGCGCACGGATCCAGGTCAAACTTGAGCTGCCCGACACGCCCTGCCATATCCGCGCCGACCTCGGCCAGTTGGAAACGGCGGTGATCAACCTGATGATCAACGGCCGCGACGCCATGAGCGGCGAAGGCACGCTGCGCCTGCACCTGCAGCCTGACCAGGTGATGCCGGGGCAACGTGGGCAAGCGGGGCAGCCGGGCGTGTTCGCGGCGATCTCGGTGATCGACAGCGGCGTCGGGATCGCCCACGAACTGCTGGAGCGCATCTTCGACCCATTCTTCACCACCAAGCCCTCGGGCCACGGCACGGGCCTGGGCCTTTCGCAGGTGTTCGGCTTCGTCAAGCAGTCCGGCGGCGATGTGCAGGTCACCAGCGTGCCAGGCCAGGGCACCACCTTCACCCTGTACCTGCCTCAGGTCCCGACACCGGAAGCTGAACAAAGCCTCGCCAGCGCGGCAAACGCATCGATCGACAGCCGGCCACGGCGCATCCTGGTGGTGGAGGATAACCGCGACGTCGGCAGCTTTACCGCGCAGATTCTCAAGGACCATGGCTACCAGATCAGCTGGGCGACCAGTGCCGAGGATGCACTGGCGCAGTTGCACATGACACCACGGGGCTTCGATGTGGTGTTTTCCGACGTGGTAATGCCCGGCATGGGAGGCCTGGCTCTGGCCCGGGAACTGCGCCGCACCAGGCCGCAACTGCCGGTGATCCTCACCTCCGGCTACAGTGATGCCATTGCCGAAGGCGGCCACCAGGGCTTCGCCTTCCTGGCCAAGCCATATTCGGCCGAGCAGGTGTGCCAGTTGCTGGACAAAGTGCTGACACAACACCTGTAACGGCCTTGCACCCTGTCCGTTGGATCTGTGAGAGCTGGATCTGTAGGAGCGGGCTTGCCCGCGAAAAG
>NZ_JABWRO010000125.1:0-15300 GCF_014268985.1 Pseudomonas sp. RW10S2
GGGGGGTTTTTTTTGTGCCCCAATGCAGGAGCGGCCAGCAGCGGATCAATCCTCGCTGATGGTAATGCTCGGCATTGCCGGCGCCGCCGCTTCCTGCAGTACGATCCGAGCGCCCACCTGGCGGGCCAGCTCCTGGTAGACCATGGCAATCTGGCTTTCCGGCTCGGCGATCGCAGTCGGCTTGCCGCTGTCGGCCTGCTCGCGAATCAGCATCGACAACGGCAACGACGCCAGCAACTCGACACCATACTGCGCCGCCAGCTTCTCACCGCCGCCTTCACCGAACAGGTGCTCGGCATGGCCGCAGTTCGAGCAGATGTGCACCGCCATGTTCTCCACCACACCGAGCACCGGGATGTTGACCTTGCGGAACATCTCCACACCCTTCTTCGCATCCAGCAGCGCCAGGTCCTGCGGGGTAGTGACGATCACGGAACCGGCTACCGGCACCTTCTGCGCCAGGGTCAGTTGAATGTCGCCAGTGCCCGGCGGCATGTCGATCACCAGGTAGTCGAGGTCGTCCCAGGCGGTCTGGGTCACCAGTTGCAACAGGGCGCCGGAAACCATCGGGCCGCGCCAGACCATCGGCGTGTTGTCATCGGTCAGAAACGCCATCGACATCACTTCGACGCCATGGGCCTTGATCGGCACGAACCACTTCTGCTCGCGCACCTGCGGGCGGGTGCCTTCGGGGATCCCGAACATCACGCCCTGGCTTGGGCCGTAGATGTCCGCATCGAGGATACCGACCCGCGCGCCCTCGCGCGCCAGGGCCAAGGCCAGGTTGGCGGCAGTGGTCGATTTGCCGACACCGCCCTTGCCAGAGGCCACGGCAATGACATTCTTCACATTGGCCAGCGCAGGCACCTGGGCCTGGGCCTTGTGCGTGGCGATCAGCGTGTCGATGCTCACCTGTGCTGCCGTCACGCCTTCGAGGTTCTCGATCGCCGTCTGCAGCACCTGGGCCCAGCCATTTCGAAACAGTGCAGCGGCATAGCCCAGTTGCAACTGCACGCTGACCTGCCCGTCCTGGATGTCGATCGCGCGCACGCAACCGGCGCTGACCGGATCCTGGTTCAGGTAGGGATCGGTGTACTGGCGAAGCACGCCTTCAATGGCGGCACGTGTGACGGCACTCATGGAGACTCCCGTGGCATTCCGAAAAAGTGAATCAGGCGCCTATGCTAACCCGTCAACCGTCAGCAGATGCGTCTGCGGGGTGAAATATATTTCCCAGCCCTTTATAGTGGCCGATCACCCTCAATTTTTACCCGTCGCCAGATAAGTAGCCGAGCCACCATGTCCGAGCCACGCCAGATTCTCGTCACCAGCGCCCTGCCCTATGCCAATGGATCGATCCATCTTGGCCATATGCTTGAGTACATCCAGACGGACATGTGGGTACGCTTCCAGAAAATGCGTGGCAACCAGTGCATCTACGTCTGCGCCGACGACGCCCACGGTTCGGCGATCATGCTGCGCGCAGAGAAAGAAGGCATCACGCCCGAGCAGTTGATCGCCAACGTCCAGGCCGAGCACAGCAGTGACTTCGCCGACTTCCTGGTCGAGTTCGATAACTTCCACTCCACCCACAGCGAAGAGAACCGCGAGCTGTCGAGCCTGATCTACACGCGCCTGCGTGAAGCCGGGCACATCGCCAATCGCTCCGTGACCCAGTACTACGACCCCGAGAAGGGCATGTTCCTGGCCGACCGTTTCATCAAGGGCACCTGCCCGAAGTGCGGGACCGAGGACCAGTACGGCGACAACTGCGAAAAATGCGGCGCCACCTACGCCCCCACCGAGCTGAAGAACCCCAAGTCGGCGATTTCCGGTGCCACGCCGGTACTGCGCGACTCCCAGCACTTCTTCTTCAAGCTGCCCGATTTCCAGGCCATGCTGCAGCAGTGGACCCGCAGCGGCACCTTGCAGGACGCGGTCGCCAACAAACTCGCCGAGTGGCTGGATTCCGGTCTGCAGGAGTGGGACATTTCCCGAGACGCACCGTACTTCGGCTTCGAGATTCCCGGCGAGCCGGGCAAGTACTTCTATGTCTGGCTGGATGCGCCGATCGGCTACATGGCGAGCTTCAAGAACCTCTGTGACCGCCGCCCGGAGCTGGACTTCGACGCGTTCTGGAACGAAGGCTCCAAGGCCGAGCTGTACCACTTCATCGGCAAGGACATCGTCAACTTCCACGCCCTCTTCTGGCCCGCCATGCTCGAAGGCGCAGGCTTCCGCAAGCCGACCGCCGTCAATGTGCACGGCTACCTGACCGTCAACGGCGCGAAGATGTCCAAGTCGCGCGGCACCTTCATCAAGGCGCGCACCTACCTCGACCACCTGCAGCCCGAATACCTGCGCTATTACTATGCCGCGAAGCTGGGCCGCGGGGTCGACGACCTCGACCTGAACCTCGAGGACTTCGTGCAGAAGGTCAACTCCGACCTGGTCGGCAAGGTGGTCAACATTGCCAGCCGCTGCGCAGGCTTCATCCACAAGGGCAACGAAGGCGTAATGGTTGCCGGCGACGCCGCACCGGAGCTGACCGAAGCCTTCCTGGCCGCCGCACCGTCGATCGCCGAAGCCTACGAGGCCCGTGACTTTGGCCGCGCCATGCGCGAAATCATGGCCCTGGCCGACCGCGCCAACGCCTGGATCGCCGACAAGGCACCGTGGTCGCTGGCCAAGCAGGAAGGCAAGCAGGATGAAGTCCAGGCCATCTGCGCCCAGGGTATCAACCTGTTCCGCCAACTGGTGATCTTCCTCAAGCCGGTACTTCCTGTGCTGGCTGCCGACGCCGAGGCCTTCCTCAACGTCGCACCGCTCGAGTGGAACGACCTGCAGTCGCGCCTGGAAAACCACAAGCTGAACCCGTTCAAGGCCCTGATGAGCCGCATCGAGCCGGCCAAGGTCGAAGCCATGGTCGCCGCCAGCAAGGAAGACCTGCTGGCCGCCGAAGCCAAGGCTCCAGCCGGCAACGGCGAGCTGAGCAAGGATCCGCTGTCGGCCGAGATCGAGTTCGACACCTTCGCCGCCGTCGACCTGCGCGTGGCGCTGATCGTCAAGGCCGAGGCCGTGGCCGGTGCCGACAAGCTGCTGCAACTCACCCTCGACATCGGCGACGAGCGTCGCAACGTGTTCTCCGGCATCAAGTCGGCGTACCCGGACCCCTCGAAGCTCGAAGGCCGTCTGACCATGATGGTGGCCAACCTCAAACCTCGGAAAATGCGCTTTGGTGTTTCCGAGGGCATGGTCATGGCCGCCGGCCCTGGCGGCGAAGAGATCTACCTGCTGAGCCCGGACAGCGGCGCCAAGCCCGGTCAGCGCATCAAGTAAGGCCCGCTTGCCCTGGGGATCGTCCTGCGATCCCCAGGCTTGCCTCCCCTCTTTGGGCATTTCCAATGCCTGCCCCCTTGCCGGATAATCGTTCCATCCCCGGCCCTCGGCACCTCCATGAGCGATTTCGTCCTGGTTCTGGTCAGCGCTGCGCTGGTCAATCACCTGATCCTGCACAGCGGCACGCCCGACCGCGCACGCCTGCACCTGCTTGGCCTGAGCAGCGCACTGTCGATGCTGTTGCTGGTGCCCGCGGCCCTGTTGCTGCGCCAGCCGCAGTTCGAAGGCCTGGAACCGCTGCTGGGCTTGTCATGGCTGGCAGTGCTGGCGTGGGGCATCCCGACGGCATTGACGCGCTTGCGCCCTCATTGGCCTACACAGAATCTGCCAACGCTGCTGCTGAGCAATGTCGCGGTGCTAGGCTTGCTGTTGCACATGGCCACATCGCAATCCCGTCCAGCCGCCACTGTCGCCTGGGCGCTGGGCCTGGGAATGGGGTTCTGGCTGGCACTGGCACTGTTCGACGACCTGCGCCAACGTCTCGATCATCCTGATGCGCCCCGCGCCTTTCGCGGCCTGCCGATCGAACTGATAGGCGCCGGGATCATGGCCATGGCCTTTTCCGGCTTCAACGGACTGTTCACACAATGAACCTGATTCAACGCATCGACGCCCTGCTACCGCAGACCCAGTGTGGCAAATGCGATCACGCAGGCTGCCGGCCTTACGCAGAAGGCCTGGCGGCGGGCGAAGCGATCAACAAATGCCCGCCTGGCGGCAGCGAAACCATTGCCGCCCTGGCCCAACTGCTGCTGGTGCCAGTGATCGCCCCGGACCCCGAGCGCCGTGCAGCGCCTGCGCAGGTCGCGTTCATCCGCGAAGCCGAGTGCATCGGCTGCACCAAGTGCATACAGGCCTGCCCGGTAGATGCCATCGTTGGCGCCAGCAAGCTGATGCATACCGTGATCGCCAGCGAATGCACCGGCTGCGACCTGTGCCTGGCGCCCTGCCCGGTCGATTGCATCGAGCTGCTGCCACTGCCGGACAACCTGGTGCCGATCGTTGGCGGGCTGGCGCAGACCGCCGAGCACCTGATCGCGCGCAGCCATCGTCGCAATCAGGCACGACTGCGCCACGAGCAACGAGCCGCACGTCTGCAGCGCGAAGAGACACGACGCCAGGCCGAGCGCCAAGCCCGGGCTCAGCGCAGCACCGACGCCCAAGGGACTGCCCAGGAAAGCGCACTGAAGCGGGCCAAGGTCGCGGCGGCGATGAGCCGCGCGCAGTTGAACGCTGCACGTAGCGCCCTGGGCGCGACAGCGGACCAGACACAGCTTGCGCAAATCCAGCGACTGGAGGCGGCAGCGCAAGAAGCGCAGCAACAGCTGGACGTTCTGCTGGCCGGACCGGGCCATGCAGGCGCCTGATCGCCGACAGCGCAACGCCATGGGCCTTGTGCTGCTGGCCTGTGTTCCCGGCCTGTTGTGCCTGCTCTGGCTGCAGGGTTGGGGCGTGCTGTTCAACCTGCTGCTGTGCAGCGCAACAGCACTGACCTGCGAATCGCTCTCGCTGTATCTGCGTGGTCAGCCAATACGCCCCTTCCTCAGCGATGGCAGCGCCCTGGTCAGCGCCGTGCTACTGGCAATCGCCCTGCCCGCACTGGCGCCCTGGTGGCTGCCGATAACCGCTGCGCTGGTGGCGATCACCTTGGGCAAGCACGTATTCGGCGGCGTCGGCCGCAATCCCTTCAACCCGGCCATGCTGGGATACGCCTTCGTGCTGCTGAGTTTCCCGCTGCAGATGACCCACTGGCCGGCGGGCCACCTCGACCTGACCGACAGCCTGAGCCTGGTGTTCGGCCACGGCACGCAGATCGATGCCTGGGCCCGCCCCACGGTACTCGACGTGCTGCGCCACAACCGCAGCCTGACCCTCGACGAGCTGTTCGCCAGTAACTCAGGCTTCGGTAACCTCGGTGGGCGCGCCAGCGAATGGATCAATCTAGCGTTCCTGCTGGGCGGCGTGTTCCTGCTGCAGCGTCGCGTATTCAGCTGGCATGCCCCAGCGGGACTGTTGGGTGCGTTGCTGGTCGTCAGCCTGCTGTGCTGGAACGGTTCAGGGTCGGACTCCCACGGCTCACCGTTGCTGCACCTGTTCAGCGGATCGACCATGCTTGCAGCCTTCTTCATCGCCACCGAGCCGGTGTCCGGCCCTCGCCTGCCGCTGGCCCGTCTGCTATTCGGCATCGGCTGCGGATTGCTGATCTACTTGATTCGCACTTGGGGCAACTACCCGGACGGCACGGCCTTCGCAGTGCTGCTGATGAACCTGGGAGCACCGGCGCTCGATCGCATTGCAGCCCGACGCCAGGCACTCGCCTCATGAACGCCAGAGTGCGCGACCTGCTCTTGCTTGCCTTGGTCACTACCCTGGCCGTTGCCGCCACCCTGGCCTGGCGGCAGTGGACCGCGGCCCCCATTGCCGATGCCGCACGAGAGCTGCAAGAACAACAATGGCTCGCGGTGCTGCCCCCGCAACGGTACGACAACGCTCCCCTGCAAGCGCCTCTGCCGATCGCCAGCGCTCAACTGCAGCACAGTCAGCTATTGGGCGGCTACCGCGCAACCCTCGCCGGCACGACCAGTGCCATCGTGCTGCGCAGCCAGATCCAGGGGTATGCGGGGCCCATCATGCTGTCGATCGCCATCGATCCCAATGGCCGCCTGATCGCTACCCGGGTGCTGATGCAGGAAGAAAGCCCAGGGCTTGGCGGTCAACTTGGCGACCCCGCGAGCCACTGGCTTGAGCAATTCGACCGGCAGGGCGCAGCGGCCAACTGGGCGCTGAAGCGCGATAAGGGCGACTTCGACCAGTTGGCAGGTGCTACCGTCACCTCACGCGCAGTAATGGCGGCCTTGCAGGACGCTCTGCGCTACTTCGATGCACAGCGCAGCAGCCTGTTGGAGCACACCAGCGATGAATAGATTCTGGCTCCTGGGCAGTGCCCTGGCTCCCCTGCTGGGCGCCACCCAGACCCTGGCGAACGCGCTGGCAATCGGATTGTCCGCCCTGTTGCTGGTACTCGGCCACCAGGCGCTGATGCGACCTCTGCACCGCATGATCGGCGCGCCGCGGATTATCGCCAGCCTGATACTCGCCGCCGCCCTGGCGAGCTGCCTGCAATTGGGCCTGAACGCCTGGGCCCTGCCCCTTGCCCTGAGCCTCGGCCATTACCCTGCCCTGCTGAGCCTGCACTGCCTCGCGGTGGATGCGCTGGCACCGCATCCTGGACGCTGGTCGGCGCTCATCCGGCACCTGCTTGGCCTGACGGGCCTGTGCCTGATACTGGGCGCCTGCCGCCAATGGCTGGGACAGAGTGCCGGCATCCACCTGGCGAACCTGGCACCCGGCGCATTGATACTGCTCGGCCTGCTCCTGGCCTTGTACAATCGCCTGCGTCCGGCCCCTGCCACCTCAAGCCGTCAAGGAACGCTTTGACCCCATGAATGCCGCCAAACGCCTGGAGATCTTCCGCAGGCTGCACGAAGACAATCCTGAACCCAAAACCGAACTGGCCTATACCACGCCCTTCGAATTGCTGATCGCCGTCATCCTTTCCGCACAGGCAACGGATGTCAGCGTCAACAAGGCGACCGCGCGGCTCTACCCTATCGCCAATACGCCCGAGGCTATTTATGCCCTGGGGGTGGAGGGTTTGAGCGAATACATCAAGACCATCGGCCTTTACAACAGCAAGGCTAAGAACGTCATCGAGACCTGCCGCTTGCTGATAGAGCAACACGGCAGCGAAGTCCCGCAAACCCGGGAAGCACTCGAGGCACTGCCCGGCGTGGGGCGCAAAACGGCGAACGTGGTGCTCAATACAGCCTTCCGCCAACTGGCCATGGCGGTCGATACGCACATCTTCCGCGTCAGCAATCGCACCGGCATCGCGTCGGGCAAGACGGTACTGGAGGTCGAGAGGAAGCTGCTGAAATTCGTACCAAGGGATTACCTGCTCGACGCCCACCACTGGCTCATCCTCCACGGCCGCTATGTCTGCCAGGCCCGCAAGCCACGCTGCGGCAGCTGCAGGATCGAAGACTTGTGCGAGTACAGGGGCAAGACCTCTGACGATTGAGGCAATAGCGAAAAATCAACCAATTCGATTGAAAAAATCTTTTTTACCGACTCCGTGATTCTCGCTATAAGGACGGCCAATGGCCCTTTGGCTTGGAGTGACACATGAGCACCGATAAAGACGAGCTGATCGAAGACGACTTCCCTGCGCAGGACGAAGACGAACCTCAGGTAGAACCCGCGAAGACCAACCTCAGCAAGCGCCGCACCATCGACAATCTGTTGGAAGAGCGGCGCCTGCAACGGCAGCTGGCTGATTTCGATTACGACCTGTAGCCCTGCGAAAAAGCCTCCCGCAAAGGAGGCTTTTGTGTTTCAGGCCAAGCCATGACGCTGGGCCAGCTCGATCAGATCGACCAGTGACCGAGCATTGAGTTTGAGTAACAGCCGGGTCTTGTAGGTGCTGACCGTCTTGTTGCTGAGAAACATGCTGTCAGCGATCTCCTTGTTCGTACGTCCCCTCGCCAGCTGTTGCAACACCATCATTTCGCGTCCCGAAAGGCGTTCGACCATCTCCGTCTCACTGCCGCCACTGACACCACTGCGGGTCTTGTGCAACGCCTGGTTGGGAAAGTAGCTGTAGCCCGACAGCACGGCCTTTATTGCACTGAGCAGCTCGGTCAGTTCCTGCTGTTTGCACACATAACCTGCGGCGCCGGCCTGCATGCAACGCATGGAAAAATGCCCCGGCGCCTGCGATGTCAGAACCAGCACCTTGCTGCCGGGACTGGCAGCAGTCATCCGCGCGATCACTTCAAGCCCGTCGAGTTTGGGTATGCCGATATCGAGCACCACGATATCCGGCAAACACTCTCGAGTCAGTTGCAGCGCATCCACCCCATTGTCCGTTTCCGCCACCACTTCATATCCATGCCGCTCCATCAACATACGTACGGCCAAGCGAATGACCGGATGATCATCCACGATAAGTACTTTATTCATGGGATATCCATTGATCCATTATTCTAGTTGTGACGCGCCAAGATAACCGAGCCAATAGCGTAATGGCGCAGCCATTCCCTGACAGAGGGCATTCAAAGATGAAACTTACATCGTTAATAGAAACTTCCTACATTCATTGCGTGACTCGAATCGATGTCCATCCGTTCGACCAGATGCTCGTGAAAGCTAGCATGAACCGGGAAAGCAGCAGGTGGGGATAGCGCTTCAAAGCGGTGGGATATTTCTATCTTTCGATAAAGAAACATTTATCACCCGCCATATAAGCGGGAATACTTTACTGGTGAGGAAACAGCAGACATTTTCCACGGGGCGCCAGAAGCGATACAGATGCGCTAACGCCAGGAGATCGAATGCCATGAACAGTCCCGCAAAGATCACACCCTTGGGAATTATCGCCATCTTCGCTAGCATCATCGAAGCGTCGGCGCTCGCCTCGCTACCGTTCCTGAATCCAGAGAGCCAGGCCATTTACACCTGGTTTCTAATGGGGTTCCCCTTCTTTCTGACCGTCCTGTTCTTCCTGACCCTCAACTTCAACTGCGAATCGCTCTACATTCCGGAACACAGGGCCATACACCCGCCACTCGACGATCGTGGCGACAGCGAAGCAGCCACGGTCATCACTCTGCCAGGGCAGGATGTGCGCCAAGCCATCGAAACCCAGATCCTGCCCGAGTTGATTCAACCCCCGCAGCGCGAGCGCCGCTGGACGCTCTACAACCTGAGCGCCCACTCCTGCATTCAGCTGTCGGTGCGGGCCATCAAGAAAGGAGAAAAGGTTGCGCTGTAGGTACAGGAAGGCAAAAAAAACCCGGCCAAAAATGACCGGGTTTCTCACCACATACCGACACTCAGAGCAGCGAACGGCCCTTGTTGGCGGCAATGCGCATGCGCAGTGCGTTGAGTTTGATGAAGCCTGCGGCGTCCGCCTGGTTGTAGGCGCCGCCGTCTTCCTCGAAGGTCGCGATGTTGGCGTCGAACAGCGAGTCATCCGACTTGCGGCCCACCACGGTAACATTGCCCTTGTACAGCTTCAGGCGTACGACACCGTTCACATTGGTCTGCGAAGCGTCGATCATCTGCTGCAGCATCAGACGCTCAGGGCTCCACCAGTAGCCGGTGTAGATCAGACTGGCGTACTTGGGCATCAGCTCATCCTTCAGGTGAGCGACTTCGCGGTCCAGAGTGATCGACTCGATGGCGCGGTGGGCACGCAGCATGATGGTGCCGCCAGGCGTCTCGTAGCAGCCGCGCGACTTCATGCCGACGTAACGGTTCTCGACGATGTCCAGGCGACCGACGCCGTTGGCACCACCGATGCGGTTGAGATCTGCCAGCACGGTGGCTGGGGTCTTCTCGACGCCGTCGATGGCGACGATATCACCGTTGCGATAGGTCAGCTCGATGTAGGTGGCCTGGTCAGGCGCGTTCTCCGGAGAGACGCTCCAACGCCACATGTCTTCCTCGTGTTCGGTCCAGGTATCTTCCAGGACACCACCTTCATAGGAGATGTGCAGCAGGTTGGCGTCCATCGAGTAGGGCGACTTCTTCTTGCCGTGGCGCTCGATCGGGATACCGTGCTTCTCGGCGTAGTCCATCAGCTTCTCGCGGGACAGCAGGTCCCACTCGCGCCATGGTGCGATGACCTTGACCCCTGGCTTGAGCGCGTAGGCGCCGAGCTCGAAGCGGACCTGGTCGTTACCTTTGCCGGTGGCACCATGGGAAATGGCATCGGCGCCGGTTTCGTTGGCGATTTCGATCAGGCGCTTGGCGATCAGCGGACGAGCGATGGAAGTACCCAGCAGGTACTCACCTTCATACACGGTGTTGGCGCGGAACATCGGGAAGACGAAGTCTCGCACGAACTCTTCGCGCAGATCGTCGATGTAGATTTCCTTGACGCCCATTGCCTGCGCCTTGGCACGGGCCGGCTCGACCTCTTCGCCCTGGCCCAGGTCAGCGGTGAAGGTCACCACTTCGCAGTTGTAGGTGTCTTGCAGCCACTTGAGAATCACCGAAGTATCAAGGCCGCCGGAATACGCCAATACGACCTTTTTTACGTCCGCCATGCCATCACTCCACGGGGTTGTACGGAAAGCCGTCGATTCTACCGACCTCGGTGAAGAATTTACAGTGGGGCGACAGCTTGTGATGACAAAGCGACAGGAAATGTCGTGAGCGCGACCCGTCGCCGCACTCAGGCTTTCTTCGCGCCCGCTGGCAATGCCGGGGGCGGAGCCTGAGTCGTCGGCACCGGCGCCGCAGGCGCGTGCGCTGCAGGCTGGGCCGGGGCGGTGGGCGTCGCGTCGTGAGGTTTCTCCACGGGCTTCTCGACCGGCGTGACGCGATCGAGCTGGATGTTCACCCGACGGTTGCGCGCCCGGTTGGCGGCCGTGTTGTTCTTGGCCAAGGGATAGCGCTCACCGTGGAAGCGCACGGTGATCTGCTCGTCCGGCACGCCATGGGCCTTGAGGTACTCAGCCACCGCCAACGCACGACGCCGCGAGGCATCGCGGTTGGTCAGGCGATTACCGCTGTTGTCGGAATGGCCGTCGAGTTCGATGTGATTGACTGTAGGATCGGCCTTCAGGTAGTCGAGGATCACGTCCAGACGCGCACGGGCCGCACTGTCCAGATCGAAACCGGTGCCGGGGAACGGCACCTGGGTCTGGCGAATCTGGTCATAGTTCATCGGCAGCAGTTTCGCGGCACACACTTGGTAATCGCCATAGGCCTTGGCGAAACTCACCGGCAGTACATGCACCTCCATCGGCCGCCCGCCCTCGCCGGCATAGTTGCGCACCACCGTACTGCGACCGTCCAGCAGACCATTGATCAGCCGGCTGGCCTGGCCCTGCGAAGAGCTGAACAGCACGCCATTGCGGCTCATGCGCACCGCACCCAGGTTGATGTCGCCACGCCCGGGCTGCCATGGGGCAGCGGCGGCCAGCAGCGTTGCGGAACCTGCGCCCAACGCATTGCTGTCCGAGCGCAGCTGGAAGACTGGCTGCTCGCCTGCACGACGCACGAACTCACCGCTGCCGAAGCCGTCGATCGGCTGGATCAGCCGACACTCGAACTGATCGCCCTCGACCTTCCAGGCGATGTTCTCCATGCGGGTCTGGAAGGTGAGTGCCCCAGCCGGCAGGCTGGCACACAGGCTGAACAGGAGTAGGTAACGCTGGCGCACGGGCGGCTCCACAGATTCTGACGGCTTACCTGCAGGCTATCGGACGCTCGTCGGAAAACTTGATAGCCGTGCTGCCCACTGGGTTTTCCGGTAGCATTGACGCCTGAGTTCGAACCGCCTGGAAACCCCAATGTCCGATCGCCTGACCCTCCTGCGTCCCGACGACTGGCACATCCATCTGCGCGATGGTGCTGTGCTGCAACATACCGTCGGCGACGTGGCGCGCACCTTCGCCCGCGCCATCATCATGCCCAACCTGGTTCCACCGGTACGCAACGCCACTGAAGCCGACGCCTACCGCCAGCGCATCCTCGCCGCCCGTCCGGCCGGCAGTCGCTTCGAGCCGCTGATGGTGCTGTACCTGACCGACCGTACCAGCCCCGAGGACATCCGCGCAGCCAAGGCCAGCGGCATCGTCTATGCCGCCAAGCTTTATCCGGCCGGTGCCACGACCAACTCCGACTCGGGCGTGACCAGCATCGACAACATTTTCCCGGCGATCGAGGCACTGGCCGAGACTGGCCTGCCGCTGCTGGTCCACGGTGAAGTGACGCGCTCGGAGATCGACGTGTTCGACCGCGAAAAGCGTTTCATCGACGAGCACATGCGTCGCCTGGTCGAACGCTTCCCGACACTCAAGGTGGTGTTCGAGCACATCACCACCAGCGATGCCGCGCAGTTCGTCACCGAGGCGCCAGCCCACGTCGGTGCAACCATCACCGCCCAGCACCTGCTGTACAACCGCAACCACATGCTGGTCGGCGGTATTCGCCCACACTTCTATTGCCTGCCGATCCTCAAGCGCAACACCCACCAGGTGGCATTGCTGGACGCGGCCACCAGTGGCAATCCGAAGTTCTTCCTCGGCACCGACTCGGCGCCACACGCCAAGCACGCCAAGGAAGCTGCATGCGGCTGCGCAGGCTGCTACACCGCCTACGCGGCGATCGAGCTGTACGCCGAAGCCTTCGAACAGCGTAATGCCCTGGACAAGCTGGAAGGTTTCGCCAGCCTGCATGGCCCGGCGTTCTACGGCCTGCCGGCAAACACCGACACCATCACCCTGGTGCGCGAGGACTGGACCGCCCCGGCGAGCCTGCCGTTCGGCGACACCACCGTGGTTCCGCTGCGCGCTGGCGAAACGCTGCGCTGGCGCCTGTTGGAGGACAACGCGTGAGCGAAGACCTTTACGATGACGACCAGGACGGTCAGGTAGGCAGCAGCTCGCGCCACCCGATGGCCGAGCGCTTCCGTGGCTACCTGCCGGTGGTCGTGGACGTCGAGACCGGCGGCTTCAACAGCGCCACCGACGCGCTGCTGGAAATCGCCGCCGTCACCATCGGCATGGACGAGAAGGGCTTCCTGTTCCCGGAACACACCTACTTCTACCGTGTCGAGCCTTTCGAAGGCGCGAATATCGAAGCGGCGGCGCTGGAATTCACCGGCATCAAGCTGGACCACCCGCTGCGCATGGCCGTGAGCGAAGAAAGCGCGCTCACCGATATCTTCCGCGGCGTGCGCAAAGCGCTCAAGGCCAATGGCTGCAAGCGGGCGATCCTGGTCGGCCATAACAGCAGCTTCGACTTGGGCTTCCTCAACGCCGCGGTGGCGCGCAACGATCTCAAGCGCAACCCCTTCCACCCGTTCTCCAGCTTCGACACCGCGACGCTGGCGGGGCTGGCCTATGGTCAGACCGTACTGGCGCGGGCCTGCCAGAGTGCCGATATCGACTTCGATGGGCGCGAGGCGCATTCGGCACGTTACGACACCGAGAAGACCGCCGAGCTGTTCTGCGGGATCGTCAACCGCTGGAAGGAGATGGGCGGCTGGCGCGACTTCAACGACTGAGTCGAAATCCTGGGGCGCGCAGCGCTCCAGGATGCCAGACACAAAAAAACCGGCCACATGGGCCGGTTTTTTTACGCGTGGCGATTACAGCTTGCCAGCGTTCTCGCTCAGGTAGGCCGCAACACCTTCCGGCGAAGCGTTCATACCCTTGTCGCCTTTCTTCCAGTTGGCCGGGCAGACTTCGCCGTGCTCTTCGTGGAATTGCAGGGCGTCAACCAGACGCAGCAGCTCGTCCATGTTACGGCCCAGTGGCAGGTCGTTGACGATCTGCGAACGAACAACGCCGTTCTTGTCGATCAGGAAGGCACCACGGAAGGCTACGCCGCCTTCGGACTCGACGTCGTAGGCCTTGCAGATTTCGTGGGTGATGTCGGCCGCCAGGGTGTACTTGACCTGACCGATACCGCCGTTGTTGACCGGGGTGTTACGCCAGGCGTTGTGGGTGAAGTGCGAGTCGATCGACACGCCGATCACTTCCACGCCACGGGCTTCGAAGTCAGGAATGCGGTTGTCCAGGGCGATCAGCTCGGACGGGCAGACGAAGGTGAAGTCCAGTGGGTAGAAGAACACCAGGCCGTACTTGCCCTTGATGGCCGAAGCCAGGTTGAAGCTGTCGACGATCTCGCCGTTGCCCAGCACGGCTGGAACGGTGAAGTCCGGGGCTTGTTTACCAACGAGCACGCTCATTCGTTATCTCCTGATGATGGTGAAAAACCGTTGCCCGGGCGAGGCTGGCACGCCCGGCATCCAACAAAGGCCGACCATCATACACGGCTTATCGTGACAGGCCGAATCGAACCACCGGTCGCGGGAAGATGAAGCTTTCTTCAAGTGCTTTGACAAGCATTCTCATTACCATTAAGCTCCACCCCATCGACTCAACCAGCGATGGTCTGACCTTATGTATGTATGTCTCTGCGTCGGCGTAACCGATGGACAGATCCGTGATGCGATCTACGAAGGATGCTGCAGCTACAAGGAAGTCCGTGCCGCCACCAACGTCGCCAGCCAGTGCGGCAAGTGTGCGTGCCTCGCCAAGCAGGTGGTCCGTGAAACATTGACAGACCTTCAGCTCAGTCAAACGGCCGCCCTGCCTTATCCGGTAGAATTTAACGCCGCCTGAAACACCCCGATTTTGAAGAACCGGACCTCGTGTCCGGTTTTTTTATGCCTGTAATTCAATAAGTTAGCCTTCGAACGCGGTTCACAAACATTCTTATTCCTATTAATTTTCACTTATTATTCAAGAGCTTAGGTTTGACACGCGAAGTTGTCGGGCTCAAACTTCCTGCATTGGCACACTTCTACAGGGCAGGAACCCGATCATGAAAGGCGACGTAAGCGTCATCCAGCATCTCAACAAGATCCTCGGAAACGAGCTGGTCGCGATCAACCAGTACTTCCTGCACGCACGCATGTACGAAGATTGGGGCCTGAACAAGCTCGGCAAGCACGAGTACAAGGAATCCATCGACGAGATGAAGCACGCTGACAAGCTGATCAAGCGTATTCTCTTCCTCGAAGGCATCCCCAACGTCCAGGACCTGGGCAAGCTGCTGATCGGCGAGCACACCAAGGAAATGCTCGAGTGCGACCTGAAGATCGAGCAGAAAGGCCTGGTTGACCTGAAAGCCGCCATCGCGCACTGCGAAACGGTCGGCGACTTCGGCTCCCGCGAATTGCTCGAAGACATCCTCGAGTCCGAGGAAGAGCACATCGACTGGCTGGAAACCCAGCTGGGCCTGATCGACAAGATCGGCATCGAGAACTACCTGCAGTCGCAGATGGGCGAAGAATAAGCCTCCCTGGATAGCACCCAT
>NZ_JABWRO010000126.1:0-15235 GCF_014268985.1 Pseudomonas sp. RW10S2
GGGGGGCGGGCCGCCGATGCCCACGTCCACTTCGTCAAAGACCAGTGTGGGAATGCGCGAGGTTTGTGCGGTGATGACCTGAATGGCCAGGCTGATGCGTGACAGCTCACCTCCCGAAGCCACTTTGGCCAGCCCCTTGAGCGGTTGGCCGGGGTTGGCGCTGACCAGCAGCTCGACCTGCTCCAGCCCGTGGGGCGAAAGCTCACCGCTCTCGTTGGGCGACAGCTCGATACAGAAGCGCCCGCCGGGCATGCCCAGGCGCTGGATCTCCTGCTCGACCGCCACCGCCAGTTGCGCTGCGGCCTGCCGGCGCAGATTGCTGAGCTCGACGGCCTTCTCTTTATAGTGCTGTGCATAGGCGGCCAGCTCGCCGCCCAGGCGCTCGATGGATTCATCGCTGGCGTTGAGTCCTTCGAGCTCTTCCATCAGGCGCTGTTGCAGGTGTGGCAACTCGCTCGGGTGCACGCGGTGCTTGCGAGCGAGCGTATAGAGGGTGTCGAGCCGCTCTTCCAGTGCTTGCAGGCGCAGAGGGTCGGCGTCGAAGTGATCGAGGAAGCGGTTGAGCTCGCCAACCGCTTCCTCGATCTGGATCTGCGCACTGGCGATCAGGTTGACGGCTTCGCCCAATGCCTTGGGGGCGTTGTTCACGGCGGTCAGGCGATTGAGGCTGACCGTCAGGGCGCTGAGCACGTTGCCGGAGTCGCTTTCGCTGCATTGATCGATGACCTGGCGGCAGATGCCGAACAGGGCTTCGGCATTGGTCAGGTTCTTGTGCTCGTGCTCAAGCTGTTCCAGCTCGTTTTCGCCAAGGCCCAGGTTGTCGAGCTCTTCGAGCTGGTAGCTCAGTAGCTGATGACGGGCGCGTTGCTCGTCGCCGGAGTTGGAAAGGCGCTCCAGCTCCAGGCGGGTCTGGCGCCAGCGCTGGGCTGCCAGTTGCACCTGGCGGGCGAGGTCGACGGCGCCGGCGTACTCGTCGACCAGACGACGATGCGTATCGGTCTTGAGGAGCGACTGGTGCTCGTGCTGGCTGTGGATGTCGATCAGTAGCTCGCCGAGTGCCTTGAGGTCGGCAAGCGGGCAGGGAGTGCCGTTGATGTAGCCGCGGCTGCGGCCTTCGGCGGTGATCACCCGCCGCAGGATGCACGGGCCGTCGGTGTCGAGGTCGCGTTCTGCCAGCCAGGTGCGGGCTTCGGGGATATCGACCAGGTCGAAGGTGGCAAGCAGGTCGGCCTTGTCGGCGCCGGGTCGTACCACGCCACTGTCGGCGCGGTCGCCCAGCGCCAGGCCAAGCGCGTCGAGCATGATCGACTTGCCAGCGCCCGTTTCGCCGGTGATCACCGACATTCCGCGGGCGAGTTCGAGGTCGAGGTGCTCGACGATGGCGTAGTTGTGAATGGACAGGTGCACCAGCATGAGGGCCACTCCCGAAGGTCATGTCTGGTTATTTATACAGTACTTTTTTCCTGTCTGCCAATGCTCGCCTGATGAATGTGGAAATGCCGCTCGCCCCTTGAACCTGTTTTTTCCGACCCCATATAACCGGCAGACAAGGCAGGCATGACCTGTACACCAGAAATTGCGGAGGAGAGACCCGATGGCTGACGAACAGCTGGATGAACAAAACCTTAACGCCGAAGAAGCCGGCTCCGAAGACCTCGGTGCCCGCGTCCAGGTGCTCGAGGAGCAGCTGGCCGCCGCCAAGGATCAGTCGCTGCGCGTGGCTGCAGACCTGCAGAACATCCGCCGTCGTGCCGAGCAGGACGTCGAGAAGGCTCACAAGTTCGCCCTGGAGAAATTCGCCGGGGACCTGCTGCCGGTGATCGACAGCCTGGAACTGGCCCTGGCCCACTCCAGTGCCGATGACGAGAACGTCAAGCAGATCCGCGAAGGTGTCGAGCTGACCCTGAAGATGTTCCAGGACACCCTCAAGCGCTACAACCTCGAAGCCGTCGATCCCCATGGCCAGCCGTTCAACCCTGAGCATCACCAGGCCATGGCCATGCAGGAAAACGCCGAGGTAGAGCCGAACAGCGTGCTCAACGTGTTCCAGAAGGGTTATCTGCTCAACGGTCGCCTGCTGCGCCCCGCCATGGTGGTGGTCAGCAAGGCGCCGGCAGCGCCACAGCCTTCCATCGATGAAAAGGCTTGAAATCCGCCGGGGCATCCCCATCTAGGTGTCAAGCCTTCAAGTATTACCGCAGTTGGCCAAAGTAGTCGCTGCTACCAAATTCAAGTTTCGGGAGAGTTAACATGGGCAAAATCATCGGTATCGACCTGGGGACGACCAACTCGTGCGTCTCCATTCTGGAAAACGGTAACGTCAAGGTCATCGAGAACGCCGAAGGTGCGCGTACCACCCCTTCGATCGTGGCCTACGCCAACGACGGCGAAATCCTGGTCGGTCAGTCGGCCAAGCGCCAGGCCGTCACCAACCCGCACAACACCCTGTTCGCAGTGAAGCGCCTGATTGGCCGCCGCTTCGAAGAAGACGTCGTGCAGAAAGACATCAAGCTGGTCCCGTACAAGATCGTCAAGGCCGGCAACGGTGACGCCTGGGTCGAGGCCGCTGGCAAGGAAATGGCTCCGCCGCAGATCAGCGCCGAAGTCCTGAAGAAAATGAAGAAGACCGCCGAAGACTACCTCGGCGAGCCTGTCACCGAAGCGGTCATCACCGTTCCGGCCTACTTCAACGACAGCCAGCGCCAGGCTACCAAGGATGCCGGTCGCATCGCCGGTCTGGACGTCAAGCGCATCATCAACGAACCGACCGCCGCTGCACTGGCCTATGGCATGGACAAGGCCAAGGGCGACCACACCGTCATCGTCTATGACCTGGGTGGTGGTACTTTCGACGTGTCGGTCATCGAAATCGCCGAAGTCGACGGTGAGCATCAATTCGAAGTACTGGCCACCAACGGTGACACCTTCCTGGGTGGTGAAGACTTCGACATGCGCCTGATCGACTACCTCGTCGACGAGTTCAAGAAAGAGTCCGGCATGGACCTGAAGAACGATCCGCTGGCACTGCAGCGTCTGAAAGAAGCTGCTGAAAAGGCCAAGATCGAGCTGTCTTCCGCCCAGTCGACCGACGTCAACCTGCCGTACATCACTGCTGACGCAACCGGTCCGAAGCACCTGAACGTGAAGATCTCCCGCGCCAAGCTGGAGTCGCTGGTCGAAGACCTGGTCAGCCGTACCATCGAGCCTTGCCGCATCGCCCTGAAAGATGCGGGTATCGACGCGAGCAAGATCAACGACGTGATCCTCGTCGGTGGCCAGACTCGTATGCCGCTGGTGCAGAAAGCCGTTGCCGACTTCTTTGGCAAGGAAGCGCGCAAGGACGTTAACCCGGACGAAGCCGTTGCCATGGGTGCCGCCATCCAGGGTGCAGTACTGGCCGGTGACGTGAAGGACGTCCTGCTGCTCGACGTCAGCCCGCTGACCCTGGGTATCGAAACCATGGGTGGCGTGATGACCGCGCTGATCGAGAAGAACACCACCATCCCGACCAAGAAGTCGCAGGTGTTCTCGACTGCCGACGACAACCAGGGTGCAGTGACCATCCACGTTCTGCAGGGCGAGCGCAAGCAAGCTGCGCAGAACAAGTCGCTGGGCAAGTTCGACCTGGCTGACATTCCGCCAGCCCCGCGCGGCGTTCCACAGATCGAAGTGACCTTCGACATCGACGCCAACGGCATCCTGCATGTCGGCGCGAAAGACAAGGCCACCGGCAAGGCGCAGTCGATCGTGATCAAGGCCAACTCCGGCCTGTCCGACGAAGAAGTCGAGCGCATGGTGCGTGATGCCGAGGCCAACGCCGAGGAAGACCGCAAGTTCGAAGAGCTGGCCGCTGCCCGCAACCAGGGTGATGCGCTGGTTCACTCGACCCGCAAGATGGTCGTCGACGCCGGTGACAAGGTGACTGCCGAGGAAAAGGCTGCGATCGAAGCTGCCGTGGTTGCCCTGGAAGCTGCCGTCAAGGGCGACGACAAGGCTGCCATCGACGCCAAGGTCGAGGAGCTGTCCAAGGTCTCCGCGCCAGTTGCCCAGAAGATGTACGCCGAGCAACAGGCACAGCAGCCTCAGGACGGCGCTCAGCAGGCCGAGCCGGAAGCCAAGCACGATGACGTGGTTGACGCCGAGTTCGAGGAAGTGAAAGACAACAACAAGCAGTAACGCCTGCATGTTGTCGGCCGGTTCATCGCCATTGGTCGGTGAACTGGTAGGATGTCGCCGCGCGGGGGCTTGCTCCCGCGTTGGCGTGTCTGGAACACGGGAAATATTTCCAGCATCTGTCAGGGCGCATCAGGCGTGTTGCGGCAGGTGCTGACGGCACGGTGCACAGATGCCGAAAGCCCTCAAGAGTGCAAATGACCTATGGCAAAGCGTGATTTTTATGAGGTCCTGGGTGTCGAGCGCGGCGCCAGCGAAGGTGACCTCAAGAAGGCCTATCGCCGCCTGGCGATGAAATTCCACCCGGACCGCAACCCGGGCGACAAAGAGTCGGAAGAGAGGTTCAAGGAGGCCAACGAGGCCTACGAAGTGCTCTCCGATGCCAGCAAACGCGCGGCCTACGATCAGTACGGCCATGCCGGCGTCGACCCGAGTATGGGTGGCGGTGGCGCCGGTTTCGGCGGCGCGAACTTCTCCGATATCTTCGGCGACGTCTTCAGCGACTTCTTTGGTGGCGGTCGCGGCGGCGGCCGTGGTGGTGCCCAGCGGGGCAGTGACCTGCGCTACACCCTCGAGCTGAACCTGGAAGAAGCAGTGCGTGGCACCACGGTCAACATTCGTGTGCCGACGCTGGTCAACTGTAAGCCCTGTGACGGTACGGGCGCCAAGAAGGGCTCTACACCGTCGACGTGCCCGACCTGCGGTGGCATCGGTCAGGTGCGCATGCAGCAAGGCTTCTTCTCCGTGCAGCAGACCTGCCCGCGCTGTCATGGCCAGGGCAAGATCATCACCGACCCTTGCAACGCCTGCCATGGCGAAGGACGGGTCGAGGAATACAAGACCCTGTCGGTCAAGGTGCCGGCAGGCGTCGATACCGGTGATCGCATCCGCCTGTCTGGCGAGGGCGAGGCGGGGGCCCATGGTGGTCCGACTGGTGACCTGTACGTGGTGATCAGTGTGCGCGAGCACGCGATCTTCCAGCGTGACGGCAAGCACCTGTTCTGCGAAGTGCCGATCAGCTACACCGATGCGGCGCTGGGTGGCGAGCTGGAAGTGCCGACGCTGGACGGCCGGGTCAAGTTGAAGATCCCGGAAGGCACCCAGACCGGCAAGCAGTTCCGCCTGCGCGGCAAGGGCGTGGCGCCGGTGCGCGGTGGTGCGGCGGGCGATTTGCTGTGCCGTGTTGCGGTGGAAACGCCGGTCAACCTGAGCCGTCGCCAGCGCGAACTGCTCGAAGAGCTGCGTGACTCGCTCGAAGGCGACAGCTCCCATTCGCCCAAGGCCAGCGGCTGGTTCGAGGGTGTGAAGCGCTTCTTCGGCGATCTCTGACAAGGAACAGGCTATGCGACGTATTGCGGTAATGGGCGCGGCAGGGCGGATGGGCAAGACCCTCGTCGAAGCCGTGCAGCAGCAGGCTCCCCAGGCTGGCCTGACGGCGGCGATCGATCGTCCGGACAGCACCCTGGTGGGTGCCGACGCCGGCGAGCTCGCGGCGCTGGGTCGTATCGGCGTGCCGATCTCCGATGACCTGACCAAGGTCGCTGACGAGTTCGATGTGCTGATCGACTTCACTCACCCGTCGGTGACCCTGAAGAACCTGGCGTTCTGCCGTAAGGCGGGCAAGGCCATGGTGATCGGCACCACTGGCTTCTCGCCAGAAGAGAAGCTGCTGCTGGTCGAGGCGGGCAAGGAGATTCCGATCGTCTTCGCTGCCAACTTCAGCATTGGCGTCAACCTGTGCCTGAAATTGCTCGATACTGCCGCGCGGGTGCTGGGTGACGAGGTGGACATCGAGATCATCGAGGCTCACCACCGCCACAAGGTCGACGCTCCGTCGGGTACCGCGCTGCGCATGGGTGAGGTGGTTGCACAGGCGTTGGGTCGCGATCTGCAGGAAGTGGCCGTCTATGGTCGCGAAGGCCAGACCGGCGCGCGTGATCGCCAGACCATCGGCTTTGCCACTGTGCGTGCCGGTGACGTGGTCGGTGATCACACTGTGCTGTTCGCGGCAGAGGGCGAGCGCGTCGAGATCACCCACAAGGCCTCGAGCCGCATGACTTTCGCCAAGGGTGCCGTACGTGCGGCGCTGTGGCTGGATGGCCGCGAGCCTGGGCTGTACGACATGCAGGATGTGCTCGAGCTGCATTGAGGCGTCAGTGCGGCAGTGGCTTGTTCGCGGGACAAGTCGCAGCGGCGAACCGCCGCTCCCGCAGGAAATACACGAACCTGAAGGCTTGCGAAAATCCAGTGGGAGCGGGCTTGCCCGCGTAGAAGCCACCGCCGACGCCAGTCTGTCGCAATCATGTGTTTTAGAGGCACATATACGGTAGACCGAAACCTCACTTTTCTGTAGACTACAGCTTTAGTGTATCCACTAAAAGCGCGCAGAGAATTGAATTCAGCACATAAAAGCGGGGTGACGTATCCATACGGCACTCCGCTTTTTTGCAACCTGCGATCGCCCCTTCATGCGTCATTTACGGGAGGTCTTCTTGACAAAGCCAGCCATACTCGCCCTTGCTGATGGCAGCATTTTTCGCGGTGAGGCCATTGGGGCCGACGGACAAACCGTTGGTGAGGTGGTGTTCAACACCGCTATGACCGGCTACCAGGAAATCCTTACAGACCCTTCCTATTCGCAGCAGATCGTCACCCTGACCTACCCGCACATCGGCAACACCGGCACTACGCCGGAAGACGCCGAATCGAACCGTGTATGGTCCGCAGGCCTGGTCATCCGTGACCTGCCGCTGCTGGCCAGCAACTGGCGCAACACCCAATCGCTGCCGGACTACCTCAAGGCCAACAACGTCGTTGCCATCGCTGGCATCGACACCCGTCGCCTGACCCGTATCCTGCGTGAGAAAGGCGCCCAGAACGGCTGCATCCTGGCCGGTGACAACATCACCGAAGAGCAGGCCATCGCCGCTGCCCGTGCCTTCCCGGGCCTCAAGGGCATGGACCTGGCCAAGGTCGTCTCCACCAAGGAGCGCTACGAGTGGCGTTCCAGCGTGTGGGAGCTGAAAACCGACAGCCACCCGACCATCGAGGCCGCCGACCTGCCGTACCACGTCGTCGCCTACGACTATGGCGTCAAGCTGAACATCCTGCGCATGCTGGTCGCTCGTGGCTGTCGTGTGACCGTGGTGCCTGCCCAGACCCCGGCGAGCGAAGTGCTGGCGCTGAATCCGGACGGCGTGTTCCTGTCCAACGGCCCAGGCGATCCTGAGCCGTGCGACTACGCGATCCAGGCGATCAAGGATGTCCTCGAGACCGAGATTCCAGTCTTCGGCATCTGCCTCGGCCACCAGTTGCTGGCCCTGGCCTCCGGTGCCAAGACCGTCAAGATGGGCCACGGCCACCACGGTGCCAACCACCCGGTCCAGGACCTGGATACCGGTGTGGTCATGATCACCAGCCAGAACCACGGTTTCGCCGTCGACGAAGCCACCCTGCCGGGCAACGTGCGCGCCATCCACAAGTCGCTGTTCGACGGCACCCTGCAGGGTATCGAGCGTACCGACAAGAGCGCGTTCAGCTTCCAGGGCCACCCTGAAGCGAGCCCAGGCCCGACCGACGTCGCGCCACTGTTCGATCGTTTCATCGATGCCATGGCCAAGCGCCGCTGAGCATCCTGCATCAAGGCCCCGGACCGGCATGCGCCGCGTCCGGAAGCGCCTGACCCAGATTGTTCAAGACGGCTTGCCGACTGACCCGCGGATTTGAGTGACAACCATGCCAAAACGTACAGACATCAAAAGCATCCTGATTCTCGGCGCTGGCCCGATCGTGATCGGCCAGGCCTGCGAATTCGACTATTCCGGCGCCCAGGCCTGCAAGGCCCTGCGCGAGGAAGGTTTCCGCGTCATCCTGGTGAACTCCAACCCGGCCACCATCATGACCGACCCGGCCATGGCCGACGCCACCTACATCGAGCCGATCAAGTGGCAATCGGTGGCCAAGATCATCGAAAAAGAGCGTCCTGACGCGGTGCTGCCGACCATGGGCGGCCAGACTGCACTGAACTGCGCCCTAGACCTGGAGCGCCACGGCGTTCTGGAGAAGTTCGGCGTAGAGATGATCGGTGCCAACGCCGACACCATCGACAAGGCCGAGGACCGTTCGCGTTTCGACAAGGCGATGAAGGACATCGGCCTTGAGTGCCCGCGCTCCGGTATCGCCCACAGCATGGAAGAGGCCTACGCGGTTCTCGAGAAGCTGGGCTTCCCATGCATCATCCGTCCTTCGTTCACCATGGGCGGCACCGGTGGCGGCATCGCCTACAACCGTGAAGAATTCGAAGAAATCTGCACCCGTGGCCTGGACCTGTCGCCGACCAAGGAACTGCTGATCGACGAGTCGCTGATCGGCTGGAAGGAATACGAGATGGAGGTGGTCCGTGACAAGAAGGACAACTGCATCATCGTCTGCTCCATCGAGAACTTCGACCCGATGGGCGTGCACACCGGTGACTCCATCACCGTTGCTCCTGCACAGACCCTGACCGACAAGGAATACCAGATCATGCGCAACGCCTCGCTGGCGGTGCTGCGTGAGATCGGTGTCGAAACCGGCGGTTCCAACGTGCAGTTCGGTATCTGCCCGAACACCGGCCGCATGGTCGTGATCGAGATGAACCCGCGGGTTTCTCGTTCGTCCGCCCTGGCCTCGAAAGCCACTGGCTTCCCGATCGCCAAGATCGCCGCCAAGCTGGCCATCGGCTACACCCTCGACGAGCTGCAGAACGACATCACCGGTGGTCGCACCCCGGCGTCCTTCGAGCCGTCCATCGACTACGTCGTGACCAAGCTGCCACGCTTCGCCTTCGAGAAATTCCCGAAAGCCGATGCCCGCCTGACCACTCAGATGAAGTCGGTCGGTGAAGTCATGGCCATTGGCCGTACCTTCCAGGAGTCCTTGCAGAAAGCCCTGCGTGGCCTGGAAGTCGGCGCCTGTGGCCTGGACCCGAAAGTCGACCTGGCCAGCGCCGATGCTTCCAGCATCCTCAAGCGCGAGCTTACCGTGCCGGGCGCCGAGCGCATCTGGTACGTGGCTGACGCCATCCGCTCGGGCATGACCATCGAAGCAATCTTCGAGCTGACCGGTATCGACCTGTGGTTCCTGGTGCAGATGGAAGATCTGATCAAGGAAGAAGAGAAGGTCAAAACCTTGGCCCTGTCGGCCATCGACAAGGACTACATGCTGCGCCTCAAGCGCAAGGGCTTCTCGGATCAGCGCCTGGCCAAGCTGCTCGGCATCACTGACAAGAACCTGCGTCGTCACCGCCACAAGCTGGAAGTGTTCCCGGTCTACAAGCGCGTCGACACCTGTGCGGCCGAGTTCGCCACCGACACCGCCTACCTGTACTCGACGTATGAAGAAGAGTGCGAGGCCAACCCGTCGACTCGCGACAAGATCATGATCCTGGGTGGTGGCCCGAACCGTATCGGCCAAGGCATCGAGTTCGACTACTGCTGCGTACACGCTGCCCTGGCGCTGCGTGAAGACGGTTACGAGACCATCATGGTCAACTGCAACCCGGAAACCGTCTCCACCGACTACGACACCTCCGACCGCCTGTACTTCGAGCCGCTGACCCTGGAAGATGTGCTGGAAGTCTGCCGCGTCGAGAAGCCGAAGGGCGTGATCGTCCACTACGGCGGCCAGACCCCGCTGAAGCTGGCCCGTGCCCTGGAAGAAGCCGGGGTGCCGATCATCGGTACCAGCCCGGACGCCATCGACCGCGCCGAAGACCGCGAGCGCTTCCAGCAGATGGTGCAGCGCCTGAACCTGCTGCAGCCGCCAAACGCCACTGTGCGTAGCGAAGAAGAGGCTATCAACGCTGCTGGCGGTATCGGCTACCCGCTGGTCGTGCGCCCGTCGTACGTACTGGGCGGTCGTGCCATGGAGATCGTCTATGAGCTGGACGAACTCAAGCGCTACCTGCGCGAAGCGGTCCAGGTGTCCAATGACAGCCCGGTCCTGCTCGACCACTTCCTCAACTGCGCCATCGAGATGGACGTGGATGCGGTCTGCGACGGCACCGACGTGGTGATCGGTGCGATCATGCAGCACATCGAGCAGGCTGGTGTTCACTCCGGTGACTCGGCGTGTTCGCTGCCACCTTACTCGCTGAGCCAGCAAGTGCAGGACGAAGTCCGCGAACAGGTCAAGAAAATGGCCCTGGAGCTGGGCGTCGTCGGCCTGATGAACGTGCAGCTGGCCCTGCAGGGTGACAAGATCTACGTGATCGAAGTCAACCCGCGCGCCTCGCGTACCGTACCGTTCGTGTCCAAGTGCATCGGCACCTCGCTGGCGATGATCGCGGCTCGCGTCATGGCCGGCAAAACCCTCAAAGAGCTGGGCTTCACTCAGGAAATCATCCCGAACTTCTACAGCGTCAAGGAAGCCGTCTTCCCGTTCGCCAAGTTCCCGGGGGTTGACCCGATCCTCGGCCCTGAGATGAAATCCACCGGTGAAGTCATGGGTGTCGGCGACAGCTTCGGTGAAGCCTTCGCCAAGGCCCAGATGGGCGCCAGCGAAGTGCTGCCGACCGGCGGTACCGCGTTCATCAGCGTGCGTGACGACGACAAGCCACAAGTGGCTGGCGTTGCCCGTGACCTGATTGCCCTGGGCTTCGAAGTGGTTGCTACTGCAGGCACCGCCAAGGTTATCGAAGCGGCGGGTCTGAAAGTGCGCCGTGTGAACAAGGTGACCGAGGGTCGTCCGCACGTGGTCGACATGATCAAGAACGACGAAGTGTCGCTGATCATCAACACCACCGAAGGCCGCCAGTCTATCGCCGACTCCTACTCGATTCGTCGCAATGCGCTGCAGCACAAGATCTACTGCACGACCACCATTGCGGCAGGTGAAGCCATCTGCGAGGCGCTGAAATTCGGTCCCGAAAAGACTGTTCGTCGCCTGCAGGATCTGCATGCAGGACTGAAAGCATGAGCATTACCAAGTACCCGATGACCGTCCAGGGCGCTCGCGCCCTGGAAGAAGAGCATTTGTTCCTGAGCAAGACCGAGCGTCCACGTCTGAGCCAGGCGATCGGCGAGGCTCGTGAGCTCGGCGATCTCAAGGAAAATGCCGAGTACCACGCCGCCCGTGAGGAGCAGGGCATGGTCGAGGCGCGTATCCGCGACATCGAAGGCCGTTTGCAGAACTCGGTGGTGATCGACGTCACCACCATCGCCCACACCGGCAAGGTGATCTTCGGGACTACCGTAGACCTGGAAAACACCGAGACCGGCGATCAGGTCACCTACCAGATCGTTGGCGAGGACGAAGCGGACATCAAGAAAGGCAAGCTCTCGGCGAGCGCGCCTATCGCCCGTGCCATCATTGGCAAGGAAGAGGGTGATACGGTCGTGGTCAAGACGCCGAGCGGCACCGTCGAGTACGAGATTGTCGAAGTCAAGCACATCTGATCGGCGCCAGCGCGCGCCGTCCCTCGAGGGCATTCTCTGGCAACTGGCCCAGGTATTCTGGGTCGGTGGCCTGTGGGTGTTTCATGTGGGGCTGGTGCCGGCGCTGAAGGTCAGCGGCCTTGCGCCATTATTGGTGCAGGACATCGCCGGGCAGATCGATCGCTGGTTGATCGGCGTGGCGCTGCTCGGGCTGTTGACCCAGTTGGCAGTGCTGGCGAGGGTGGATGGCCTGGCGGCCTGGTGGCGGCAGTTCCGCGGCCAGATGCTGTTGCTCGGCTTTGGTGCCTGTGTCGGCTACTACACGCTGCGCTACGGGATTTCCGTAGGGGAGCGCTGGCAGATGTTCTGTTTCCTGGTTCTGGGCTTTTCCGGCATCGTGCTGGTGGCCCAGCCGGTCCCGGTCAGGGTGCGCAAGGCGCGCCACTGACCGGCGCCACCCTTACTTGTAGCGGTGGATGTTGGACAGCTGCTTGTTCGGCTGTGGGTTCTTGCGATAGATCAGTGCCTTCTTGCCAATGGTCTGTACCAGCTCGGCACGGCCCGCCTTGCACAGTTCTGCAATAGCGGCGGCGCGCTCTTCACGATCGTCCGAGCGAATTTCGACCTTGATCAGCTCGTGATCGGCCAGCGCACGCTCCAGTTCGGCGATCACGCCTTCATTCAGGCCGTTACCGGCAACGATCAGGACCGGTTTCAGGTCGTGACCAATAGACTTGTACTGTTTCTTCTGCTCGTTATTGAGCGGCATAATCTGACCCTTTTCGTCTGATTCTGTAAAATTGGTGGCCATTTTACCCGAGGGCCACTGGCTCCGCCCAGTCAATCACGACGCTAATCATCGAGGTGCCCCGTGGCGCAGCGTTCCAAAAGCAGCCATAACTGGCTGAGAGAGCATTTCAACGATCCTTTCGTCAAGCAGGCGCAGAAGGATGGCTACCGCTCGCGTGCGAGCTACAAACTGCTGGAGATCCAGGAAAAGGACCGCCTCATCCGCCCCGGCATGAGCGTGATCGACCTTGGCGCAGCACCGGGCGGCTGGTCGCAGGTGACCAGTCGTCTGATTGGTGGGCAAGGGCGTCTGATTGCCTCCGATATCCTGGAAATGGACTCGATCCCTGACGTGACCTTCATCCAGGGCGATTTCACCCAGGACTCGGTGCTCGAGCAGATTCTCCAGGCGGTCGGCGATTCACATGTGGACCTTGTGATTTCCGATATGGCCCCCAATATGAGTGGTACGCCCGCTGTGGACATGCCGCGCGCCATGTTCCTCTGCGAGCTCGCCCTGGACCTGGCAACCCGTGTGCTCAAGCCCGGCGGCGACTTCCTGATCAAGATTTTCCAGGGAGAAGGCTTCGATGTGTACCTCAAGGATGTGCGCAGCAAGTTCGACAAGGTGCAGATGCGCAAGCCGTCGTCCTCTCGGGATCGCTCCCGTGAACAGTACTTGCTGGCCAGGGGGTACAAGGGCGAGTGACTGTGGAAGGGCGGGGTGCCGATAGTTATTTCCAATCGGCCGCGGCCTCTGGATCGTCCGAACTTCGTGTAGTCTAGGTTTCACAAAGGGTTACAGACGGTGCCTGCGGATGCGCAGGTAATGTAGTAAGTTAGGGCGGTGAATATCATGCGAGGCACGGCTGCGTCGTGCGCCGACCTCAGAGGGTAGCTAATTGAACGACATGGCAAAGAATCTGATCCTGTGGTTGATCATCGCGGCTGTCCTCGTGACGGTGATGAACAACTTCTCCAGCCCTAACGAGCCGCAGACCCTCAACTATTCCGACTTCATCCAGCAGGTCAAGGACGGTAAGGTCGAGCGCGTGACCGTCGACGGCGCCGTCATCACCGGCAAGCGTACCGATGGCGACAACTTCAAGACCGTTCGTCCGGCCATCGCCGATAACGGCCTGATCGGTGATCTGGTCGACAATCACGTCGTGATCGAAGGCAAGCAACCCGAACAGCAGAGCATCTGGACCCAGTTGCTCGTTGCCAGCTTCCCCATCCTCGTGATCATCGCCGTGTTCATGTTCTTCATGCGCCAGATGCAAGGCGGTGCAGGTGGCAAGGGCGGGCCGATGAGCTTCGGCAAGAGCAAGGCGCGCCTGCTCTCCGAAGACCAGGTGAAAACCACACTGGCCGATGTCGCCGGTTGCGATGAAGCCAAAGAAGAAGTCGGCGAACTGGTCGAATTCCTGCGTGACCCGGGCAAGTTCCAGCGCCTGGGTGGTCGTATCCCGCGTGGCGTGCTGATGGTTGGCCCGCCCGGTACCGGTAAGACCTTGCTGGCCAAGGCCATCGCCGGTGAAGCGAAAGTGCCGTTCTTCACCATTTCCGGTTCCGATTTCGTCGAAATGTTCGTCGGTGTCGGTGCCAGCCGTGTCCGTGACATGTTCGAGCAGGCGAAGAAACACGCGCCGTGCATCATCTTCATCGATGAGATCGACGCCGTCGGTCGCCACCGTGGCGCCGGCATGGGTGGTGGTCACGACGAACGCGAGCAGACCCTGAACCAGTTGCTGGTCGAGATGGATGGCTTCGAGATGAACGATGGCATCATCGTCATCGCTGCCACCAACCGACCTGACGTGCTCGACCCGGCGCTGCTGCGTCCCGGTCGCTTCGACCGCCAGGTGGTGGTCGGCCTGCCGGATATCCGTGGTCGTGAGCAGATCCTCAAGGTGCACATGCGCAAGGTGCCGGTCGGCGAGAACGTCAATGCCGCCGTCATTGCCCGTGGTACCCCAGGCTTCTCCGGTGCCGACCTTGCCAACCTGGTCAACGAGGCGTCGCTGTTCGCTGCTCGTGCCAGCAAGCGCCTGGTCGAGATGAAGGAGTTCGAACTGGCCAAGGACAAGATCATGATGGGCGCCGAGCGCAAGACCATGGTCATGTCCGAGAAAGAGAAGCAGAACACGGCCTACCACGAAGCGGGTCACGCTATCGTTGGTCGTGTCGTGCCTGAGCACGACCCGGTGTACAAGGTTTCGATCATTCCGCGCGGTCGTGCGTTGGGTGTGACCATGTTCCTGCCCGAGGAAGACCGTTACAGCCTCTCCAAGCGCGCGCTGATCAGCCAGATCTGCTCGCTGTACGGCGGCCGTATCGCCGAGGAGATGACCCTGGGCTTCGACGGCGTCACCACGGGTGCGTCCAATGACATCATGCGTGCCAGCCAGATCGCACGGAACATGGTCACCAAGTGGGGCCTGTCCGAGAAGCTCGGTCCGTTGATGTACGCCGAAGAAGAGGGCGAGGTGTTCCTCGGTCGCAGTGCTGGCAGCCAGCACGCCAGCGTCTCCGGTGAGACTGCCAAGCTGATCGATTCCGAAGTGCGCAGCATCATCGATCAGTGCTATGCCACTGCCAAGCAGATTCTCACCGACAACCGCGACAAGCTTGACGCGATGGCCGAGGCCCTGATGAAGTACGAAACCATCGATGCCGACCAGATCGACGACATCATGGCGGGCCGCACGCCGCGCGAGCCGCGCGACTGGGACAACGATGCCGGCACCTCCGGCAACCAGGCCTCCCAGGGCGATCGCCCCGAGTCGCCGATCGGTGGTCCGGCGGCTCAACACTAAGGGTTCATATGACCTCTCAGCAGTACCCGACCCCCCCCG
>NZ_JABWRO010000127.1:0-15052 GCF_014268985.1 Pseudomonas sp. RW10S2
CCAATCGCGGGACAAGCCCGCTCCTACAGGTCGGCGCCGTTCCTGGCACAAGAATTCAAGGCAGGTAAGAAATGAGCGCTATCAACGTCTTCCAGCAAAACCCCGGCAGCGATGCCAAGGCCCAGTCGCCGCTGCACCACGCAGACCTGGCCAGCCTGGTCGGCAAGGGCCGCAACAACGCAGGCGTCACCCTGCGCGAGAAGAAATTCCTCGGTCACCTGACGATCCGTGGTGATGGCCACGATCCGCAGTTCGCCGGCGCCGTGCACAAGGCCCTGGGCCTGGAGCTGCCGGTGGCGCTGACGGTGGTCGCCAACAGTGACATGTCGCTGCAGTGGGTCGGCCCCGACGAATGGCTGCTGATCGTCCCGGGCGGCCAGGAGTTCAGCGTCGAGCAGAAGCTGCGCGATGCCCTCGACGGCCAGCATGTCCAGGTGGTCAATGTCAGTGGCGGGCAGACCCTGCTCGAGCTGCGCGGCCCGAACGTGCGCGACGTGCTGATGAAATCCACCAGCTATGATGTACACCCGAACAACTTCCCGGTGGGCAAGGCCGTCGGCACCGTGTTCGCCAAGTCGCAACTGGTGATCCGCCGCACTGCCGAAGACACCTGGGAGCTGGTGATCCGCCGCAGCTTCTCCGACTACTGGTGGCTGTGGCTGCAGGACGCATCGGCCGAGTACGGCCTGGCCATCGAGGCATAAGGAGCGCAGATCATGAGTCGGGCACCGGACACCTGGATTCTCACCGCCGACTGCCCGAGCATGCTCGGCACGGTCGATGTGGTCACGCGTCATCTCTTCGAGCAGCGCTGCTACGTCACCGAGCATCACTCCTTCGATGACCGACTGTCGGGGCGTTTCTTCATCCGTGTGGAATTCCGCGCACCTGACGGTTTCGATGAAGATGCCTTCCGTGCCGGGCTCGCCGAGCGCAGTGAAGCCTTTGGCATGGCGTTCGAGCTGACGGCACCCAATCACCGCCCCAAGGTGGTGATCATGGTGTCCAAGGCCGACCATTGCCTGAACGACCTGCTGTATCGCCAGCGCATCGGCCAATTGGGCATGGAGGTGGTCGCAGTGATCTCCAACCACCCCGACCTGGAGCCGCTGGCGCACTGGCACAAGATTCCCTACTACCACTTCGCGCTCGACCCGAACGACAAGCCGGGCCAGGAGCGCAAGGTGCTCAAGGTGATCGAGGAAACCGGCGCGGAGCTGGTGATTCTCGCGCGCTACATGCAGGTGCTGTCGCCAGAGCTGTGCCGGCGCCTGGATGGCTGGGCGATCAACATCCATCACTCGCTGCTGCCGGGGTTCAAGGGCGCCAAGCCCTATCACCAGGCGTACAACAAGGGTGTGAAGATGGTCGGCGCGACCGCCCACTACATCAACAACGACCTCGACGAAGGGCCGATCATTGCCCAGGGCGTCGAGGTGGTCGATCACAGCCACTATCCTGAAGATCTGATCGCCAAGGGGCGCGATATCGAGTGCCTGACCCTGGCGCGGGCGGTGGGGTATCACATCGAGCGACGGGTGTTCCTCAATGCCAACCGGACTGTCGTTCTCTGACGTCTGCACGGGCCTCTTCGCGGGCAAGCCCGCTCCTACAGGCACAGCGCCGTTCTCAGACACGCGATCCCCTGTAGGAGCGGGCTTGCCCGCGAATGGCCTCACCACTTTCGACCTGCCGTAAACAGATAATCCCCTGTCGCATCCAGTCACTGCGACATCCCCCATCAAGCCCACAATTCCCCTCATTCCAGTAACACAGGCCGCCCAGGGATGGCGGCGCTTCAACCACCGCTGCATAAATACAAATCAAGCGAGGTAAGAGCATGTCTGGTAATCGTGGAGTGGTGTATCTCGGCGCAGGCAAGGTCGAGGTGCAGAAGATCGACTACCCCAAGATGCAGGATCCGCGCGGCAAGAAGATCGAGCACGGCGTGATCCTCAAGGTGGTCTCCACCAATATCTGCGGTTCCGACCAGCACATGGTCCGGGGCCGCACCACCGCTCAGGTCGGCCTGGTTCTCGGCCATGAGATCACGGGTGAAATCGTCGAGTTGGGCCGCGATGTCGAGCGCCTGAAGATCGGCGACCTGGTGTCGGTGCCGTTCAACGTCGCTTGCGGGCGCTGCCGTTCCTGCAAGGAGATGCACACCGGCGTCTGCCTGACCGTCAACCCAGCCCGTGCCGGCGGTGCCTATGGTTATGTCGACATGGGTGACTGGACCGGCGGCCAGGCTGAATACGTGCTGGTGCCGTACGCCGACTTCAACCTGCTGAAACTGCCTGACCGCGACAAGGCCATGGAGAAGATCCGTGACCTGACCTGCCTGTCGGACATCCTGCCCACCGGCTACCACGGCGCTGTCACCGCAGGCGTCGGCCCGGGCAGCACCGTCTATGTGGCAGGCGCCGGCCCGGTCGGCCTGGCCGCTGCCGCTTCGGCACGCCTGCTGGGCGCCGCCTGCGTGATCGTGGGTGACCTCAATCCGCTGCGCCTGGCCCACGCCAAGTCCCAGGGCTTCGAGGTGGTCGACCTGTCCAAGGACACCCCGCTGCACGAGCAGATCATCGACATCCTCGGCGAGCCGGAAGTGGACTGCGCCGTCGATGCGGTAGGCTTCGAAGCCCGCGGCCACGGCCATGAAGGCGCCAAGCACGAAGCTCCGGCGACCGTGCTCAACTCGCTGATGCAGGTCACCCGTGTGGCCGGCAAGATCGGCATTCCGGGCCTGTACGTGACCGAAGACCCGGGCGCGGTGGACGCGGCGGCGAAGATCGGCGCGCTGAGCATCCGCTTCGGCCTGGGCTGGGCCAAGTCGCACAGCTTCCACACCGGCCAGACCCCGACCATGAAGTACAACCGCCAGCTGATGCAGGCGATCATGTGGGATCGGATCAACATCGCCGAAGTGGTGGGCGTGCAGGTGATCAGCCTGGATCAGGCGCCGGAAGGGTACGGTGAGTTCGATGCGGGCGTGCCGAAGAAATTCGTGATCGATCCGCACAGGACCTTCAGCGCTGCCTGAGGTTTTTGGGGCCGCTTTGCGGCCCAATCGCGGGATGAGCCCGCTCCCACAGGCCTGTGGGGCGGGCTCGCTGCTTGCCGACACCCGGCAGGAACAAACCTCCGGGCCCCCAGTCCAACACCTCGTTTTCCAGGCCATCCCGGCCTACGAGGTCCCCCGATGAAAGCATTCACCCTGGCAACCCTGATGACCCTGGCCGCAAGCCCGGTGTTCGCCTTCAACCTCAACGATGCCGCCAATGCTGTCTCGGCCATGCAGACCCCGAAAGGCCAGGTCCAGGCGCCGGCCGCACAGGCCAATCTGCTCAACACCTTGGGCAGCGAACTGAAGATCACCCCCGAGCAGGCTGTCGGCGGCGCTGGCGCCATGCTGGGCCTTGCGCGCAACAACCTGAGCAATGACGACTACGGCCAGTTGACCAAGGCGGTGCCCGGTCTCGACCTGTTGTCCGGTGCCAACGCCCTGGGCGGGCTCAACGGGCTGGGCGAGTTGCTGGGGCAGAACAACCAGCACTCGTCGGCGCTGAGCAATGCCCTGGGCAATGTCGAGAATCGCAACGACCTGGATAACGCCTTCAAGGCGCTGGGCATGGATACCGGCATGATCGGCCAGTTCGCGCCGTTGATCCTGCAGTACCTGGGGCAGCAGGGCATTGCCGGTTCGTTGCTGCAGAACCTGGGCAGCCTGTGGGGCAGCCCGGCAAGTGCGGTGCCATCGGTCTGACAGCCAGCCGGCCCTTTCGCGGGCTTGCCTGCGAAAAAGCCGGCGCGGACACGCCGTTACCCCGCCTCGGAAAAGTCCACCAGTTGCACCGGCCGCCGGAAGCCGGCCGTCAGCACCGCCAGGTAAGCCAGCCCCAGGGCGAACCAGCACAGGCCAATCACCAGGGTCAACGCCGACAGGCTGGTCCACAACCACAGCGTCAGCCCCAACCCGACCAATGGCACCAAGCCATATCGCAGCAGCCCTGTTGGAGTGCGATGGGTACGCTCGTCGATCAGGTGCGTGCGCACCACTGCCAGGTTCACCACCGAGAACGCCACCAGCGCACCGAAGCTGATCAGCGATGCCAGGGTCGCCAGATCGATCACCAGTGCCAGCAGCGAAAAGGCCGAGACCAGCACGATGGCGAACACCGGTGTGCCGAAGCGTGGCGACAGGTGGCCGAAAGTGCGCCTTGGCAGCACGCCATCACGGCCCATGGTGAAGAGGATACGTGACACCGCCGCCTGGGAGGCCAGTGCCGAGCCCAGGCTGCCGGCGACGAACGCGGCCGTGAAGAAGTTGGCGAGGAACTGGCCGCCGGCCTTGAGCATCACCTCGTTGGCGGCGGCGTCGACGTTGCTGAATGCGCTGCCTGGCAGCACCAACTGGCTGACATAGGCGAGCACGGTGAACAGCAGCCCGGCACTCAGGGTGGTGAGGATGATCGCCCGCGGTACGTCGCGACGGGCGTCCCTGCATTCCTCGGCCAGTGTCGACACCGCATCGAAGCCCAGGAACGAAAGACACAGCACCGCCGCCCCGGCCATCAACGCCGCGAAGCCCGGGGCACTGCCGTCGCCCCGCAGCGGAGCCAGCATCTCTACCGGTTGTCCGGCGAGGCTCTGATAGGACAGTGCGACGAACACCCCGATGAAGACGATCTGCGCGCCGACGATCAGGTTGCTGGCCTTGGCCACCGAGTGGATGCCGATCACGTTGAGCAGGGTGACCAGGGCAATCGATGCCAGGACGATGCCCCAGGCCGGGATGGCAGGGAAGGCGAGGTTGAGGAAAAGGCCGATGAGCAGGTAGTTGATCATCGGGATGAACAGGTAGTCGAGCAGCAACGACCAGCCGGCCAGGAAGCCGATATTCGGACCGAACGCGAGGTTTGTGTAGGAGTATGCCGAGCCTGCGACCGGAAAACGCTTGACCATGAAGCTGTAGGACGTGGCGGTGAACAGCATCGCCAGCAGGGTGACGAGATAGGCACCTGCGGTGCGCCCGCCCGTGATCTCGGTGACGATGCCGTAGGTGGTGAAGATGGTCAGCGGGACCATGTACACCAGGCCGAAGAACACCAGTGCGGGGAGGCCGAGCACGCGGCGCAGTTGTGGTGCTGGCGCCTCGGCGGAAGAGGAGGGTGTGTGGGCCATCGATCGATCCTGGCTTTTTGTAATTGTGTAGATCGATTTTTATCCAGGCGACTGGACGATGACAAACAAAGAGTTGCTTATCTCAATTATAAATATGGATTTTAATCGAGCATCTGGACGCGTATTCGCGGCCAGATCCGCGAATACGCAGAGATCATGCTCAGCGCATCTCGGCGCGCAGCTGCTCGATGCGTTGATCCTTGTCTTCCCACAACTGGTTCACCCACGCCTGAACCTGCTGCCGGAACGCCGGATCGCTCTCGTAGTCGCCTTCACACAGGGTGCGGTCCAGCTCACGCACCTGAATGTCGATGGTCACCCGGCTGATGCTGCCATTGAGCAGGTCCCAGAAGCCCGGCGCCTTGTTGCCGGGGTAGACGATGGTCACATCGAGCAGGGCATCGAGTTGGTCGCCCAGTGCGGCGAGCACGAAGGCCACGCCGCCAGCCTTGGGCTTGAGCAGGTGGCGGTACGGCGACTGCTGTTGTGCGCGCTTGGCTTCGGTGAAGCGCGTGCCTTCAAGGTAGTTGACCACGGTCACCGGCTGGCGCTTGAACAGCTCACAGGCAGCCTTGGTGATTTCCAGGTCCTTGCCCTTGAGTTCGGGGTGCTTGTCGAGGAAGGCCTTGCTGTAGCGCTTCATGAAGGGGTAGTCCAGCGCCCACCAGGCCAGGCCCAGCAGCGGCACCCAGATCAGCTCCTTCTTGAGGAAGAACTTGAAGAACGGCACCCGGCGGTTGAGGCTTTCGATCAGTGCGGGAATGTCGACCCAGCTCTGGTGGTTGCTGATGCACAGGTAGGAGGTGTTCGGGTTCAGGTTCTCGATGCCACGGATGTCCCATTGCGTGGGGATGCACAGGGCGAAGATGGCCTTGTCGATTTCCGACCAGGTCTCGGCGATCCACATCACCGCCCATGAGGCATAGTCGCGGCCACGGCCGGGCAGCACCAGCTTGAGCAGGGCGAAGACCAGCAGCGGCCCGATCAGCACCAGGGTGTTGAGCAGCAGCAGGGCTGTTGTGAGAATGCCGGTCAGCAGGCGACGCATAAGGAGACTCTTGTTGTGTGAAATTTGCGGTTGGCAATGATAAGCAGGGCGAGGCCCTACGCCAAACGTCCAGTGCCCAATGGAAGGCACAAATGTTTCACATTATGTTGGATAGGCTATGACAACGAACCTATCCTGCCCGCGTAGTCTAAGCACTGTCTCATCTCAAGGAATGTTTCCCGTGAAACCACTGCTTGCCCTCCTGTCACTGCTGGCGCTGCCGGTGATGGCCGCCGAGCCGACACTCTATGGCCGCTACGAGTACATCAAGCTCCCCGAGATCGGCCAGACCCTCAAGGCCAAGATGGATACTGGCGCGCTGACCGCTTCGCTGTCGGCCAAGGATATCGAGACCTTCACCCGCGACGGCGAGGAGTGGGTGCGATTCCGCCTGGCGACCAAGAACGCCGACGGCAAGGTCTACGAGCACAAGGTGGCGCGCATCAGCAAGATCAAGGCCCGCTCGGGCGATGAAGACGACGAGGACGAACCGGCCGAGGCCGCCCGCCGCCCGGTGGTGGACCTGGAGCTGTGCCTGGGCGACGTCAAGCGCACGGTGGAGGTCAACCTGACCGACCGCAGCAACTTCAACTACCCGCTGCTGATCGGCGCCAAGGCGCTGCGTGAGTTCAAGGCGGCGGTGAACCCGGCGCGGCGCTATACCGCAGACAAACCGGACTGCTGATCGTCCGGGCTGGCCTCTCGCAGGCAAGCTCGCTCTCGCAGGTGCAGCGTCAACCTGCAATTGTGGGAGTAGGCTTGTCCGGCGGTAGGGCCCGGTCGGACAATCGACGACCAGACCCTCAGAGCCTCACCCATGCCCCACATCCTCATCGTCGAAGACGAATCCGCCATCGCCGACACCCTGGTCTACGCCCTCCAGGCCGACGGCCATACCACCACCTGGGTGAACCTGGGCAGCGCCGCGCTCGATCAGATGCGCCAGCGTCCGGCCGACCTGGTCATCCTCGACATCGGCCTGCCCGATATCAGCGGCTTCGAAACCTGTCGCCAGCTGCGCCGCTTCAGCGAGGTGCCGGTGATGTTCCTCAGTGCCCGCGATGGTGAGATCGACCGGGTCGTAGGCTTGGAAATCGGTGCCGACGACTATGTGGTCAAGCCGTTCAGCCCGCGCGAGGTGGCTGCGCGGGTGCGGGCGATCCTCAAGCGCATGGCGCCCCGGGGCGAGGCGGTGGGCGAAGCCCAGCCGTTCGAAGTCGATACGCGGGGTATGCGCATTCTCTACCGGGGCCAGGCGCTGACACTCACCCGCCATGAGTTTCGCCTGTTGCACTGCCTGCTCGAGCAACCCCGGCGGGTGTTCAGCCGCGAGCAACTGCTCGACGGCCTGGGCGTGTCCTCGGATGCCGGTTACGAACGTACCGTCGATAGCCATATCAAGAGCCTGCGCGCCAAGCTGCGCCAGGTCGTGGCCGACGCCGAGCCGATCCAGACCCATCGCGGCCTGGGCTACAGCTACAGCCCGGACCACGCCTGATGCGCCTGGGGATCCGGATCTTTCTGGTGTACTTCCTGTTCGTCGGGTTGTCGGGTTACTTCCTGCTCAATACCGTGCGCGAACAGATTCGCCCGGTGGTGCGCCAGTCTTCCGAGGAAACCCTGGTGGACACCGCCAATCTGTTGGCAGAAATCCTTCACGATGACGTCAAGGCCGGCACGCTTGGGCAAAGTCGTCTGCCGCAAGTGCTCGAATCCTACGGGCAGCGCCGCCCGGGTGCCGATATCTGGGGGCTGGCGAAAAACCAGGTCAGCCACCGGATCTATGTCACCGACGCCCAAGGCATCGTCCTGCTCGACTCCAGTGGCCAGGCACTGGGCAAGGATTACTCGCGCTGGAACGACGTCTACCTGACCCTGCGCGGCCAGTATGGCGCGCGTTCGACCCGCAGCGATCCGGACGACGAAAGCACCTCGGTGATGCATGTGGCGGCACCGATCATGGACAACGGCCAGGTCATCGGAGTGGTGACGGTGGCCAAGCCCAACAGTTCGTTGCAACCCTATATCGACCGCTCCGAGCAACGTTTGCTGACGCTCGGCCTGGGCTTGATCGTGCTCGGGCTGCTGGTGGGCGCGGCGCTGTCCTGGTGGCTGGCGCGGTCGTTGCGCCGCCTCACCCGCTACGCCCAGGCGGTGAGTGAGGGCGAGCGCGCGGCGCTGCCGCACTACAAGGGCGGCGAACTGCTGCAACTGGCCACGGCGGTGGAGCGCATGCGCACGCAGTTGGAGGGCAAGGCGTATGTCGAGCGCTATGTTCATACCCTCACCCATGAGCTGAAGAGCCCACTGGCGGCGATTCGCGGGGCTTCCGAGCTGTTGCAGGGGCCGATGCCGGATGAGCAGCGGGCGCGTTTTGCCAGCAATATCGAGCGTGAGAGCGAGCGTTTGCAGCAGATGATCGAGCGCTTGCTCAACCTGGCGCGGGTCGAGCAGATGCAGGCGCTGGAGGATGAGCAGCAGGTGCCGCTTGCGGCACTGCTCGACGAGTTGCTGCACGGGTATGCGGCGCGGATCGACAGTGCCGGATTGCAGATCCGGCAACAGGTGCCGGGTGGTGTGTTGTTGCTGTGCGACCCCTTCCTGTTGCGCCAGGCGCTGGCGAACCTGGTGGACAACGCACTCGACTTCACGCCGGCCGGCGGCACGTTGTCGTTCGAGTGGGTGCAGGAGGGCGAACGGGTTGCGTTGAGCCTGTTCAACCAGGGGGAGGCGATTCCGGATTACGCCATCGAGCGGGTCAGCGAGCGCTTCTATTCCTTGCCGCGGCCAGGGACCGGACGCAAGAGCACCGGGCTTGGGCTCAACTTTGTCGACGAAGTGATGCAGCTGCATGGTGGAGCGCTGGCGGTCGATAACGTCGACGGCGGGGTGCGGGTCAGGCTATGGCTGCCTGCACGGCGCATGGGCTGATTCCGGCGCCGGATTCGAGACCGGCTCGCCATCTCCACACAATCTGCACAAACCCTCCCCATTGTCTCCATGTGATGGGCGCAACCTGCGCCCATCACAACCGGAGCCAACGCCCCATGAACAAGCCCCTGAGTTTCAAGCTCGGCATGATCGTCCTGCTGATGCTGCTGTTATTGATCCCTCTGTTGATGATCGGTGGCCTGATCGATGAACGCCAGGCCGCGCGCGATAGCGTGCTGCAGGACATCGCCCAGAGCTCGAGCTTCGATCAGCAGATCAGCGGCCCGCTGTTGGTGGTGCCGTACCGCAAGTACCAGCGCCGCTGGATCGACAAGGACGGCAAGAGTGTGCAGGAAACCAGCACTGTCAGCGGCCACCTGTACTTCCTGCCGGAAACCTTCGAGGTCGCCAGCCAGGTCGATACCGAGCTGCGCGCCCGTGGCATCTACCAGGCGCGGCTGTTCCATGCCAAGAACCATGTCAGTGGCCGCTTCAACCTGCCCGAGCGCTGGGGTATCGACAAGGACTACGACGACTACCGGTTCGACAAACCGTTCATGGTGGTGGGCATCAGCGATATTCGTGGCATCGAGAACGCCTTGGAACTGAGCCTCGACGATCAGCGCCTGCCGTTCGAAGCAGGCACCGGCCTGGACTGGATGGCCGGTGGCGTGCGCGTCGCTCTGCCGGGGCTGGATGGCCAGGCTGCCCGCGAGTTCAGTTATGCCTTCGACCTGGCGCTGCAGGGCACCGGACAACTCCATGTACTGCCAGTGGGGCGCAGCAGCCGGGTCGAGATGCGCGCCAACTGGCCCCATCCGAGCTTCATCGGCAACTACTTGCCGGCCAGCCGTGAGATCGATGCCCAGGGCTTCACCGCGCGCTGGCAGACCTCGTTCTTTGCCACCAACCTGGAAGACGCGCTGCGCCAATGCGCCGGTGCGGACAAGTGCGCGGATTTCAGTGGGCGCACCTTTGGTGTGAGCTTCGTCGATCCGGTGGACCAGTACCTCAAGAGCGAACGTGCGATCAAGTACGCGCTGCTGTTCATCGCGCTGACCTTTGCCGGCTTCTTCCTGTTCGAGGTGTTGAAGAACCTCAGCGTGCACCCGATGCAGTACATGCTGGTGGGGGCGGCGCTGGCGCTGTTCTATCTGTTGCTGCTGTCACTGTCGGAACACCTGGGTTTCGGCTTGGCGTACGGCTTGTCGGCGGCGGCCTGTGTGCTGCTGATCGGCTTCTACTTGAGCCATGTGCTGCACAGCCCGGTGCGCGGGGCGGGTTTTGCGCTGGGGTTGGCGGCGCTGTATGGCCTGCTCTACGGGCTGCTGAGTGCCGAGGACTATGCGCTGCTGATGGGCTCGCTGCTGTGTTTTGGCTTGCTCGGGGTGTTCATGGTGCTGACCCGGCGGCTGGACTGGTCGCGGGTGGGGAGGGTGGCATGAGGGAGGACAAGGTGATCGGGCGCTGGTTGGCGGTTCGGGTGGGGATGTTGTTTCCTGCCAGGTCGGGGTGAGGCATTCGCGGGCAAGTCGGCGCTCCGACTTGCCCGTGAACGGGGGCTTCAGGCTACCGGCACTGTAGCCAGCATCGATGGCCGCTGGCACACCTGGGCATACCATGCAGCCAGCCCGGGCTGTTGGTCACGCCACCCGAACTCCGGCTGGCGCAGGTCCAGGTAGCCCAGCGCGCAGGCCACGCCGATCGAGGCGATGTCGAAGCCGGAGGCGATCTCTGCCAGGTGATGCTGCTCAAGATCCGCCAGGCCTCGGCGGATCTTCGCTGACTGCGCCTGCAGCCAGCCATCCCAGCGCTTGTCCTCAGGACGCAGGAAGCTTTCATAGCGGCTCGACACCGCCGCATCCATGATCGCATCGGCCTGGGAGGCCAGGGTCAGGCGCCGCCAGCGCGCCGAGCCCTCGCGGGGAACCAGCGGGTTACCGACGTGCTGGGTGTCGAGGTACTCGCAGATCACCCGGCTGTCGTGCAGCACGCTGCCGTCGTCCAGGCGCAGGGCCGGGATCTTGCCGATCGGATTGTCCTGGTTGAGCTGCTCGTCACCGCTCACCGGGCTGATGTTGACGGGTTGCAGGGTCACGCGGGCCAGCTGGTCGGTCTCGTGCAACACCACCATGACCTTGCGCACGAACGGCGACAGCGGCGAATGGAACAGGATCATGGGTCAGTTACCCTGCAGGCTGGGGGGCAGGCACACGCCGGTGCCACCGATGCCGCAGTAGCCTCCGGGGTTCTTGGCCAGGTACTGCTGGTGGTAGGCCTCGGCGAAGTAGACGGTCGGCGCCTGGTCGATCTCGGTGGTGATCTCGCCGAAACCGGCCTTGCTCAGCTCGGCCTGGAAGGCATCGCGGCTGGCCTTGGCCTGCTCCAGTTGCTCCGGCGAGGTGCAATAGATGGCCGAACGGTACTGGGTGCCGATGTCGTTGCCCTGGCGCATGCCCTGGGTCGGGTTGTGCAGTTCCCAGAACATCGCCAGCAGTTCGCGGTAGCTGACCTTGTCCTTGTCGAACACCACCAGCACCACTTCGGTGTGGCCGGTCAGGCCCGAGCAGACCTCTTCGTAGGTCGGGTTGGGGGTGAAACCGCCGGCGTAGCCGACCACGGTGCTGACCACGCCTTCACGCTGCCAGAAACGTCGTTCGGCGCCCCAGAAGCAGCCCAGGCCGAAGATGGCGAAGTCGATGCTGCCTTCGAAGAATGGGCCGAGCAGCGGGGTGCCTTCAAACACGTAGTGGAATTCGGGCAGGGACATAGGGGTTTCGCGGCCAGGCAGGGCCTGTTCCGCGGTGGGCAGGACGTTTTTGTTCACGAGGATTTCCGAGCGCAGGACCATGATTGTTCCTCTGTCTGACAGTGGGAGCGGTTGTGGCTTGTTCGCGGGCAAGCCCTCTCCTACAGGGGTTGCTGTGGGAGCGGGCTTGCCCGCGAAGAGGCCCGCATGGCCCCTATAGTGCCCGAGGTTTACGCGCCTGTCAGGCCACCGGCCCGCGCGGATAGCGCCTGAGCTTGTCGACCAGCTCGCGCCCGGGGATCGGCCGGTCGAACAGGTAGCCCTGGCCGACGTCGCAGCGGTGGCGACGCAGGAACGCCAGCTGTTCGGAGGTCTCGATGCCTTCGGCGACCACCTTGAGCTTGAGGTTGTGGGCCATGGCCACCACCGCCGAGGTGATCTCCATGTCGTCCTGGTTGGCGGGAATCTCGCTGATGAAGCTGCGATCGATCTTGATGATGTCGATGGGAAACTTCTTCAGGTAGCTCAGCGATGAATAGCCCGTACCGAAGTCATCCATGGCCAGGGTCAGACCCAGCTGCTTGAGCTCGTCGAGCTGGCGCCGGGTGTCTTCGGTGGCCTCCAGCAGCAGGCCCTCGGTCAGCTCCAGTTCCAGCAGGTGCGGGGGCAGCGCTTCTTCCTTGAGAATGGCACCGATCGAGCTGACCAGCTCGGGGTCGGAGAACTGCTTGGGCGACAGGTTGATCGCCACGTGCAGATTGCCCATGCCTGCCTCGCGCAGCTCCTGGCTCATGCGGCACGACTGGCGCACCACCCATTTACCGATGGGGATGATCAGGCCGGTCTCTTCGGCCACGCTGATGAACTGGTCGGGGCGAATCATGCCGCGCTCGGGGTGGTTCCAGCGCAGCAGCGCCTCCAGGCCCAACAGGCGACCGCTGCGCAGGCACAGCTTGGGTTGGTAGAAGACCTCCAGCTCGTTCTGGGTCAGGGCCCGGCGCAGGTTGTTCTCGACGAACAGCTTGTAGCTGGCCTCGGCGTTGAGCACTTCGGTGAACACCTGGACCTGATGCTTGCCGTTGGCCTTGGCCTTGTGCAGGGCCAGGCCTGCGTTCTTCATCAGGGTCTGCGGGTCGGCGCCGTGCAGGGGCGCACAGGCCAGGCCCACGGAGGCGGTGACGTTGATCAGCTGGTTGTCGACGAACATGGGCTTGTCGAGGGTGCGCAGCAACTGCTGGGCGATGTTCTGGCCGTCTTCGAGGCCGGTGTCGTCCAGCAGCACGGCGAACTCGTTGCTGGCAAAGCGCGCCAGGCTGCCACCGCTGCTCAGGCTGTTGCGCAGACGGCGGGCCAGGCTGATCAGCAGCTTGTCGCCGGTCTGGTGGCCGAGGCTGTCGTTGATGCGCTTGAAGTTATCGATGTCGACCAGCAGCAGGCAGATCGGGCTGTCGCCGTCGCGGGCGAAGCGTTCGTCGAGGCTGCGGATGAACGCAGGGCGGTTGCCCAGGCTGGTGAGGTTGTCGGTGTAGGCCAGGCGCTCGATGCGTTGCTGGGCAAGCTTGCTCTGGGTGACGTCTTCGTAGATGCCGATGTAGTGGGTCAACTCGCGGTTGTCGCCATACACCTTGGAAATCGACAACTGGCCCCAGTAGGGTTCCAGGCTCTTGCGCCGGCTCTTGAATTCACCTTGCCAGCTGTTGCCCATGGCCAGGCTCGACGGTGAGTCGAACAGGATCTGGCTGAGGTTTTCCAGTGCCGGCAGCTCGGCCAGGTGGTGGCCCTGCACTTCGTCGGTGCTGTACTGGGTAATGGCGGTGAAGCTTGGGTTGACGTACTCCACCACCCCGTCGCGATTGACCAGCAGGAAGGCGCTGGCGCTCTGCTCTACCGCACGCTGGAACAGGTGCAGGGCGCTGGTGGCGGTGCGGCGGTTGTGGTTGGTGATGACCTGGGCGAACTGGTCGGCCAGCTCGCCGGCAAAGGCGATTTCGTCGGACTGCCAGGCCCGCGGCTGGCCGGTCTGCTCCAGGCAGAGCACGCCGACCACCTGGCCGTCGACGCGGATGCTGGCATCGAGCATGGCATTGTCGGCGGTGTTGAGCAGGCCCTGGACCATGTCCCGGGTGCGTGGGTCATGGCTGGCGTTGTGGGCGTCGATGGCGCGGCTGGCGTGCAGGGCGTCGAGGTAATCCGGGTAGTGGCTGGCGTCGATCGGCTGCGGCAGGCGGTGGGCCTGCTCGTGCTGGAACCAGGCGGTGATCGGTTCCAGGCGTTGCTCGTTGAGGTACCAGATGCTGGCGCAGTCGAGCTTGTAGATTTCGCAGGCGCTGCGGGTGATCAGTTCGGCCGCTTCGAGCAGCGAGTTGCTGGCGCTGTAGCGCTGGCGTGCCAGGCGCAGGATCAGGTCCTGCTGGGCACGCACCCGCTCCAGGTGCTCGAGTTGCTCCTGTTGGGCGCGCTGGTTGAGTTGCAGGGCCAGTTGCAGGCGGCTGTTGCGTGACTCGAGATCGTTTGCGTCCAGGCCCGGGATTTCTTCTGCCTGGTCGTCCAGCACCGTGAGGTAGCCGCGCAGCAGTTGGCGATTGTGCTGCTTGTAGGCCTCGCCGACCTCCAGCAGGCGCAGGGGCCCGGAGCCGGCGTGCAGGGTATAGCGCACGCGGTAGTGGTTGCGCCGCGCCAGCTGCAGTTGGATCTCGTCGTACAGCTTGTAGCGCGCTTCAGGCTCCATGAGGCTGGCATAGGGCGAGCCGATCAGGGCACAGAGTTCGGCTGCGGGCAGGCCGAACTGGCGATCGCAGCCCGGGTCGAGGTAGAGCATGGCCCAACTGGCTTCGTTCAGCCGCTCGAAACGCAGCATCCCGAGCCGCGAGGGCACGGGTAACTGCGTCACGACCTCGGCCGCCACACGGCTGGCGGCATCGGGTTGGCTTTTCATCGAAGACTCGCTTGAACAAGGCGGTTGGCGCGGTATGCCGCAGGTAAGCGGCGGCGCGTTGAGCAAGGGTGCATCATGTCCCGTGGGCTGGCAAGCGGCCATGTGGGGCAGCGTATGCAGGTTGTCGGCTGGGCGTCGGAAATCTGAAGCTTGCGCGCCTCGCGGCCCTTCATGGGAAGGTTGTTTTCAGGCAAAAAAAGCCCCCCCC
>NZ_JABWRO010000128.1:0-14991 GCF_014268985.1 Pseudomonas sp. RW10S2
CACCTCCTATTTGGGCCTCATTATGAGGCTGGGAGGTGTCTACGAAACCAGGGGCGATTCAGCTCGATTTTGTCACGATACTAAAGTTTTTAGGACTGCTCCTATTTTTCTCTGTGGGCCCCTCTGGCAAAGTAGGTGGGTTTGTATTATTCCAATATGGTCAGCCACTGGGCGCCGGATGGTTAAGTGGAGCGTTCGAAGGCGGTGGCAATGTCAAAATTTCTAGTAGTGTTTTTGCTTTTTTTGCCGGCTGTATATGCGGTAGAGCCTGCGGAGTTAATCTCTGAAGATTGCGAAGATGGCGACAAGTCCCCTGGAAAATGCAATAAAATTACAACTGATGTCAACGAAGACGGTACATGGACCACTTCAATGATAATCCATGGGGATGGTTATCAAGAAAGCTGTATTGTCAAGATGTCACAGGCGGCAAGGGATCAATCGACACCAAAGCCTATAGGTAAAGCGTGTGCACGTATACATTTTTATTCTCCCTACTAGTTTTGGAAAGTTGCTTCCGCTACCCTAAGTCCCATGATCGGGGCCAAGCCCGTAAACCCAGATTTAATTCATTCTAATAAGGTGAAACAATCCATGATCTCTATTTCTCGGGCTTCAGTGGGGATTTTCACGCTACCCCTGATCTTATCGCTGGTTGGGTGTGCCGGCGATTTTTTGCCTAACTCAAGAGCGGCAGATCTGTCGCCAACCCAGCGAGTCACTAGCATCGGCATCGTAAATGGTCTCGATCGCAGCGCCACTACGGGTGTCTACGCCTGGCTTGGTATTCCATATGCGCAGCCACCGGTCGGCGCGCTGCGCTGGATGCCTCCCGCTGATCCTATAGCGTGGGCCGATGTACGTTCTGCGCAACAATTCGGGCACTCGTGTGCGCAGGGCGGCGTGTACTTCAGTCCCGCACCGAATGACGCCCCCTATGGCCTTGTGGTGCGAGACGGTTTCGGCAAAGCGGTGGGAAATGAAGACTGCCTGACACTGAACATATGGAGTCCGGCGGCGGCGAGCGGCCCGCTTCCTGTAATTCTTTTCATACACGGCGGTAGCAACGTTTCCGGTTATTCCGCCGACCCCATCTATGATGGGCAGGTGCTTGCGAAGAAGGCCAATGCGATCGTCGTCACGATCAACTACCGCTTGGGAATTCTTGGCTGGCTCGACATGCCGCAACTCAAGACCGGCAACGCACTCGCGGATTCCGGCAATTTCGCACTGCTCGATCAACAGCAGGCGCTGAAGTTCGTGAAAAACAATATCGCAGCGTTCGGTGGTGATCCAAGCAACATTACGGTCATGGGGCAATCTGCTGGCGCAGTCAATGTTTGGGCTCTGCTTGTTTCGCCGCTTTCTGCTGGGTTATTCCAGAAGGCAGTGCCGTTGAGTGGTGGCCTCTTGAACTCTTCACGGAAGGATGCGCAAAACTACTCGCAGGCGTTGCTGACGGCGATCCTCATTGCCGAAGGCAAGGCGACGGACGCCAAGTCGGCGGGGGCTTGGCTTGCATCGCAGTCGAGTGCGCAGGTTGCCAGGTACCTGCGCGGCATCCCGGCCGACAAGCTTCTCGCGATAATGATTGCGAATCCGCAACTGGGTGATGCGCGCGCGGCAATTGAGGACGGCAACGTCCTGCCGGTGAACTCTGTCGCGGCGCTTGCTGCGGGCCAGTACCAGAAGGTGCCTGTGCTCGCCGGCAATACAAAAGACGAAGGTACGCTATTCGCCAAGTTATTCGGTAAGACCTCAGGTAGTGGTATTTCGGGCTACAAGCCAAGCGACTACGATCGATTCGGCATGCAATTCAATTTCGATCCGAATGCGCCTGGTACGCTGACCGAGGCTGACTTAATCAGCGCTCCCTATCTCCCGGTAACGGCGTTGCCACACGGGTGGAATGCAATGGCTACGCTTGCCACGAACAATATCTTCCTTCGCGCGGCGACACTACCTCTCACGTTACTGGCCGCGCAGCAGCCGGACAAAGTTTGGTACTACCGCTTTGACTGGAATCAGGAGCCTGCTCCGTTTAACAAGGTGTACGGCGCAACACACTCACTGGATTTGCCCTTTATCTTTGGTAGCTTCGGCGCGAACACCTTCTCCTTTGCGTTCAGTGATGCGAACAAAGTGGGGCGTGAAGCACTATCTGGCGCGATGATAGCGAGCGTTGCGGCCTTTGCGAGGACCGGAAACCCGAACACCCCTACGCTCAGTACCACCTGGGCGAATTACCCGAACAAGGTGGTGCTAGATGCGACGCCAACACAGCTGCGCATTAGTGAGCAGTAAGCGATGTGATGTGTTGCTCAATGTGGTAATGCGGGCGATTAGGTACATGTATTGCTGAAGCAGCCTACTGGAATTGATATCGCGGCGGGGCTGGATCGATTCCTCGCTTTTTCTTCTAGGCTCTGTATGAAAAACCTTGATACTCGGTGATGCTGCGTTGAAAACAGCCTGGTGCGCCAGCCCGGTCGGAATGCTCATTTACAACCCGTAAAGTCGAGCGCGACCCCGGCCGTTCCTCGGCTGTTTTCGCCTTGCCTGACCTTCGTCTCAAGGCTTTTCATACAGACCCTAGGATTCTCCGATCAACTCAGCGCAGGCCGTCTGATCTGTGCTGAAATAGCCCCCGTCGAACTGCCCTCTACAAGCCCGCCATCCCATGAGTCAGATGAGCTTTTCCGATTTCGAGTACGCTGGTCAGCTCAAGCAAACCCGTCGCGATCGTTTCCTCCAGGCATAGAGCAGATGGTGCCTTGGAGCGGTTTGGTGGCATTGTTCGAGCCGCATTACCCAAAGGCCGGCAGTGGCCGCAAACCGTACTCAGTGGAAACCATGCTGCGTGTTCAACTGCTGCAGAACTGGTTTTCGCTGAGCGATCCGGCCATGGAAGAAGCATTGTACGAAATCACGTCGATGCGCCAGTTTGCTCGACTGACGCTCAGCGCGCCGATTCCCGAAGACGCGACGATCATGAATTTTCGTCACCTGCTGGAGAAGCATCAGCTCGCGGCAGGGATTCTGGAAACCATCAACAACTACCTGTAAGACAAAGGCCTGTCGTTACGTCAGGGCACCATTGTCAACGCTACCATCATCCACGCGCCCAGTTCGACCAAGAACAAGGAAGGCAAACGCGATCCTGAATGCATCAAACGAAGAAGGGCAACCAGTGCTGTGCGCCACGAACACGGGTCGTATGATCTGTGATGCTGCACCGAAGATGGAAGTAGGTCTTCCGAAGTTTTCAGAGTATTCCTACAGCCACTTCCGGCGCAAAAATCTACCCTCTGCATGCTCGCCCGGCCAGGTGCGTCTACAATGGAGTGTTGAACGGCCAGCAGCTGGTCAGGGTGGGCACCCATTCAACTAGACATCCTGTTCGTTGCCTGCTCCCACTGTTGGCAAGGGCGCTGTAAATTGGGCTCTTTCTGCTGCCGGAAGCTCAGCTAATCGCTGGTCGCAGCGCCCATTTGAGCGGGGTGACATTATTATGGGGTGGGGCGGCGGCGTGAAGATCATATGCGATGAAAACTCGGCCATGCTTTCGGTCGACGCGGCTGGCAAAGCGTTAGAGCAGCCAGGCCATCTTCAGTTATGTATTAGGCTCTGTATGAAAAACCTTGATACTCGGTGATGCTGCGTTGAAAACAGCCTCGGAATGCTCATTTACAACCCGTAAAGTCGAGCGCGACCCCGGCCGTTCCTCGGCTGTTTTCGCCTTGCCTGACTTTCATCTCAAGGCTTTTCATACAGACCCTAGTATTCCTCCCCATTAGGCGCACTTGTCATCAGTGCGGTGGCGATGTTCAAATTGACATTGGCGCTGGACAAAGCGAAACGCAGGACTGTCACACTTACAAGCTCGGCAAGGCGTACATGCCACTCCAAAAAGTCAGGATTTTGCGCTTCGTGGCAGATGACGACAGGAAGATTTGACGAGAGGCATTGCGGCTTAAGTTCAAGCAGCAATGCAGGCAAGGCCAGCCCCTCGTAACAATCCGCTGAGATCGTGCTTACCACGACGTCAAACCGTCGTGTGGCGAGTACGCAGGCTGCCATCCTCAAAGGAGGTCCGACGTGCGCCTCGTAAATAAAAGATGGGTCGTAGTTGATGCCATCAACATTTCCCACAACAAGTACCTGTGGCAAGGCGCTGCATGGCTCTGTCTGCATCAGATTCGATGACATGGTATCTGTCCGCACAAGTAGTGATGTCTCACACTGTAAGTGGGAGGGGAGGGGGAGCCTATCGGAATGAGATTAAAAACTGCTCGCTCGAAATCTCACCATGAAGCATCTTGGATCGTATTGGCCGTGCCAGAACCGGTCTGGGCAGCGCTGTGTGGCCCGGCCTTGAGCCTGACCTTCGTTAATCTAGCTGTCGATGCTAGAACCAACTGGTCCAATGCGGTAGGGGCGCTAACCAATCGTTGCGTCCAATGAGTCGCGTCTTCCATGTGGCCATCTCAACAGCAGCCAGATCACAGTCAGATTACCCTATAGTTCCGCGATAGCTGCTCGCTAAACTATGTTGCCCGGAAAGTAGCGGATGGCCTCGTGTTCCTTGAACGAAAGTTCAGTAGGCCAATTATCCTATAGTTATCCTACGGATTCGGCCAACAGCAGCAAGGCCTGACTCACATCGAGCCTTGGATGTCGAGCAATTGACTGCCTTGGGGCTTCCATGAGGGCATCCGTTGAGGCGCCAGCGGCAACATTGGCCAGGCTGCTGCCGAGGCAGATGACAGGCGTAAGAGGCATCATTGCTAAGTTGCAAGGGTTGGGCGGAGAAGGGGCAGTGAAATCAATATTGTTCGCCGCTGCCTCGTTTGTGGTGTGACTTTTGTGTTGTCTTGCGCCCCACGATACTCCACATACTCCGAACGCTATATGTTTCGAGCGGCAAAACAGGCGCAGGGCGTCATCTGATGAGGATTTTGGGAGTAGTCCTATAGAGTACAGTTGTTGTGTGCTGGTTGAATACATGGTCACAGCAATGATCAAGTGATCTCAAAATTGGAAAATTCGCCACCCCCCCAAGCGCTTACTTCCCGAGTCAGTCTGGTCGTATTAAGCAACCATGAACAATATGTGCGACGCATGAGTGACCGGCTCAGCGGTATTGATTTTTTCAATGTCGAGTATGTCGACTCGTTGAGTAGTCTGCGTCTGCGCGAGCAACCTATTGATATTATCATCGCCGAAATCCATGCCGATCAAGCTGACAGTTTGATGCTGCCGTGTTGGCTCCGCGAGCTTTCCGCCTCTGGCCGGTTACGCAGAATTCCGCATATTATCTGGACGGTACTAAACGACGCGCCTGATAGTACGACTTCTCAGGTCGCGGGCATCGAGCATGATCGGATGGAGGTGATCAATGGTATTTCCAGCATAGCCTTGGCCTCGCATACTCGTTTGACTAGAGCCTCGGGCATCCGGGTCGAGATCGTCGCCGAGAATCATCCAACTCAATTACTGCGGGTACTTGAAAAATTTGCCTGCACAGAACACCCAGCCCCCCCGCAGTCGCAGTCTGACAGGTTAGAGCTCATGCTCAGTGAAGATGAGGTCGTTTCAGCGATTGCTACAGGGAGCGACTTGCGTGTGGTGCTGCAGCCGCAGTACGACCTGGCAAGCTGCCGGATGGTCGGTGCAGAAGCCCTGATACGTTGGCGACATCCGCACCACGGCGACATACCCTTGACGATCCTGATCCCCATGGTCGACCGGCTAGGGCTGGACCTGTTGCTGTTCAGCTATATTGAGAAGACGGTAATCGAGATCCTTGTCGCACTTGATCGACTGGGCATAGCGATTCCCATAGCTATCAACGCATCCGCCCGCACGCTGTGTGCTGCTGGGCTGGCAGCCCGACTCGCGGCCAAGATGCACAAGGCCGGGTTGCCCACTCGGCGCTTGAAGATCGAGTTAACCGAGCAAATGACCTCTGACAACGAGCTGGCTCTGTCGGCATCTATTATGGCACTACGGGCAAAGGGCTTCCTGATTTCGCTCGGCGACTTCAGTGCTGGCGCCGCAACCCTGGCTCTGCTTGCACGTATACCGTTCGATGAAATGAAAATAGATGAAAAGTCAGTCAGGGCAGCGGGGCAATTTCCACAATCGAGCGAGATCGTTTCCGGTATCGTCAGCCTTGCTCGTTTTTTCAACCTGAATCTCGTAGCGGGGGGCATTGAGGATTCAGCCAGCATTGAGCTGCTCAATCGCTTGGGTTGCAGTACCGGCCAAGGATTTGCTCTGGCACACCCGCTGGAGCAGAATGACTTCCTGAATCTCGTTGCGCGATAACGGAGGGTTGTAGCCTTTGCGCAAATGTTGCAGGAACGGTGTCTTTGTACCTGCACGATTTTTCGATCGGATCCGGTATCAGCTACTCTCATGAGTTAGTCTTGGAGTCGACTGGTCCATACTGAGTATCGTCTTACAGCCATGAAGCTTATACGTGTTGCATTGCTCGACGATCATGCGGTCGTTCGCCAGGGTCTTGTCAGTCACCTTGGCGACGTCCCTGGTATAACAATCGTTGGGGCATATAAAAGTAGCCGTGAACTGATGCGCAGCATGTCTGCGGCACCAGCCGATGTACTTTTGCTGGACTTCGTTCTCGGCCGCGACGAGCTCGATGGGGTATCGCTGATCCGAGTTTTGCGGGTGCGCTTCCCCGCCTGCCGAATACTGGTGCTGTCAAGTCATCACGATTCGGCTACCGTATCGCTGGCGCTGAGGGTTGGAGCGCGCGGGTTCATTGGCAAGCATGAGGACCTGTTGGGGCTCGCCAAGGCGATCCGGATGATTGCCTCTGGGGGCATCTACTTGAGTGCAGAAATTTCTTACAAAATGGCCGACGCCATCCATCAGTGTAAAGAAGCCCCCCAGCTGATTAGCGACAATGATCTGCAGTTTGCTGCGTTGTCGGCGCGCGAACGGGAGGTGATCCGCTGTTATCTCGACGGCATGACAATCACTGAGATTGCCGATAAATTTAATCGCAGTATAAAGACCATCAGCACACAGAAAGCCAACGCGTTCCGCAAACTAGGGGTAACTTCCAACAATGGCCTGTTCAAGATCATGAGGGCTCTGGAGTAGCCTGCATGATTGTGATGCTCCTCCGTGAGGTCCCATGCTCTCGCGTGCCATGGCCTCTCGGGCACCCTGGATCTATGGCGGCGAACAACGTTAGCGTGCCGTGTCGGACATAGTCATGGGTTTGCGTGCGTTGCAGCGCTTGAACCTGAATCTTTTCATCGCAGCAGAGCACCAACGCCTTATCCGATGGTGCCAGGTGCAGGCCAATAACGTCCCAGAATTTTTCTTCGAACTGCGGATCGTTGGACTGCTTGAGGTGCAGGTGAGGTGTAGCTTGATGCCGTTGGCAGCCCAGATCCGCTGAACACTGGCAGGAGAAATACCAGCGACACGCGCATGCTACGGCAGCTCCAGGGTGGCTGACCGATGCGCGGTTGAGTGACCTGCTCAAGCGTTCGCTGCAAGGCTTCGGCAGGCAATGAAGGCTTGCGGCCTCGCCCCGGCAAATTTACCAAACCCTGAAGACGCAGTGCTTGAAACTGCTTGCACCAGCGGGTGACAGAAACCATGGAGAGGCCAGTCAACTCAGCAATTTTATTATGTGAATGACCTTGAGCGGCCAGCAAAATTACACGTGCTCGACGGCCATCACTGTTCATCGTCACTGAGTACGATGTCTTGAGAATTCATCGCTCCACTCCCGCGTCCTTGTCCGACCAAAGAAGCGTAGCTCAAATGGGATACTTATTTTTGAGACAGAACACTAGTGTCCTGTCTCGGAAATACGTTCTCTTTTGACGAGTGGCAATGCCGACCGGGCGCCCAAGAGGCAGCCCGACGACAACGGAAATTTCGGACCACTCCTAAAGATCTTTATTGTGCGAGCCGCCAGCATCCGCCTAACCCTTACGTGTGATTCGACACAATATCTTTCTCGGGACCAGTAAAATGCGTGCGTCACTGTTCACCGCTCTTCCTTTCGCTCTCGCTGCCTCTTTCACTCAAGCACAAACCTTGCCCGAAGCCATGCAGAAGGCCCTCGAGGTCCATCCGGAAATCCAGGCCGGCGTGAACGCCCGCACGGCTGCGGACTATCAGCTGCGCGCCGCCCAAGGCGGCTATTTACCGCGACTCGACCTGACCGCCGGCTATGGCCGTGAGGGTAGCGACAGCCCGAGCACCCGTAATCGCTGGGAGACCCTGAACCGTGGTGAGTCGGCCATCCGCCTGCGGCAGATGGTCTTCGACGGCTTCGCCACCTCCAGCGAGGTCGGCCGTCAACAGGCGACCGTCAATTCCCGCGCCTACTCCCTGCTGGGGACCTCCGAGCGCACCGCGCTGACCGTCGCCCAGGTCTACCTGGACGTACTGTCGCGCCGCGAGATGGTGCGCTTGGCCGAAGGCAGCCTGCGCAACCACGAGCGCATCCTCGACCAGATCAAGCTGCGCACCAACCGCGGCGTAGGCCGCCTGGCCGACCTCAACCAGGCTGAGGCGCGCCTGGCCCAGGCCCGCAACAACCTTATCACCGAGCAGACCAACTTGGCCGACGCCAACACGAACTACCTGAGCGTCGTCGGACAAATCCCCGACGAGTTAAGCACGCCCGCGCCATTTGTCGACCTGCTGCCGGCCACCCTCGATGAGGCTCGCCACCAACTGGTCGAGCAAAGCCCGATCCTGCGCTCGGCCGAGTCGGACATCGCCGCCGCCGAGAAACAATACGAAGCCGCAAAGTCTGCGTTCTATCCACGTTTCGATGCTGAACTCGGACGAACGGCCGATAACAACCTCGACGGCACCGTCGGCCACAACAACGAGTGGCAGGCCATGCTGCGTATGAACTTCAACCTGTATGCCGGCGGCAGCAACAAAGCCGACCTGGAGTCAAAGTCGTCCCTGGCCAACCAGGCCCTGGACATTCGTAACAACGTCTTACGCCAGCTCAATGAGGAGTTAGGCTTGGCATGGAATGCTCTGGAGAACGCCAACGCCCAGGTGCCGATCGCCCAGCAGTACGTCGATCACAGCAACCGCGTGCGCAGCGCTTACCAGCAGCAGTTCGGCCTGGGCGAGCGAACCCTGCTCGACCTGCTCGACAGCGAGAATGAAACTTTCGCCGCCCAGCGTCGTTTAGTAGAGGTGAAAAACACACAAATATTTACCCAGTATCGAATCAAGGCGGCCATTGGTCAGTTGCTCAAGAGCCAGGGGGTCGTAGCACCGATGGCGTCCGTTGTGCAGAACGATCTGAAACCCAAGGTGGCCCTGCCAAGCATGAACTGAGTGGTACATCTTAGCCGTCCATTTAAATCCGTTTTAAGAAATAGTGGTTTGTTACCATAAATCGGAGACCCAATGATGGTGATAGAAGTTTTGATGGTGTGATTGTACTGTCCGTTAGTGTCTAAATTATATTGGAGCTATTCGCCGGTGCTGGCATAGGTCGTTGCGGCGTCATTGAGCTTGATTGAATGCTCTCTCATTATTGATATTGGTGATAAAAGAGTCGCGTTAAACTAATTGCTGAGATCAGTGGTGGGTTAATTTCCAGGCTTTAGTTCTGGTGGGCTAGCATCTGTCTATCAATTGTTAGGGTGGAAGTCGATGGGGGATTGATGTGCTGCCGTCTGCGGAGTTGGCGAGAGTAGACGCTATGCTGCATTCGTCTTGTTCTTGTTAATGATGGAGTTAAATTCTCGAGAGCCCACAATGAGGGTTATGGCCGTTTTGCAGGTGATACGTATTTAAGGGCGGCAGGCGATATGCTTGCGAAATGGACTGTTCGCCCTATGAACCTGGTAGCGCGATGTAGGGGGTAGTTATCCTGGGTACGCCAATTGCTAGCGCATAGAAAATTTCCCAGCGTATTTAAGTGGGTTGGAAATTTAGCTTTCCTGCATCAGTGCAGCCAATTTAAATGCTGCCTGAGGATGTCGGGCTTGCTTTGCGCAGCAGGGCTGGAGCTGCCCATATCATGATACGCGACTTGTCGCAAAGGTAGATGGAGCTCTATATCGGGTAAAGAGTATTTTTCAAACTTCTGTAAAGGTACATGTTTGTTTGGATTTAGGCTGGGCTGGTAGTCGCGATCGCGTATCTGGTAACGCTTGGATGGGTTGAAGGTTTTAACTGTTATTACCCTGCGGCAATCCCTTAGGTGGCTTCTAGAGGGTGTTAGTGACCGGAAAAGTTTACGGTAAGTACGGCGAACTACCATCTGTCTGTGCTCCAACTCCAGTAGCGTTATGCATCAGGGCCCCCAAGCCAAGTCCCACGCAGGACTTAGTCAATTGAGGAATACGTTTTAGCGTCCGACCAAGCGAAGGAGTAACCACATGATGAAATCCCTAGATCAGATGAAGGCTGACATGACTACAACCAGCGATGTGGGGCGTGCCTTATTGGCTGGTTCTCTGGTTGAGGTGGTCGAGCGTTCGAAGGTGAGAAATAGCTTACTGCACGCTCTAGGCGGAATTGAACGGCAAGTTTGGGTGGACCTCCTGCGCGTAGCTGAAGCCCGTGCCGATACCTTTGCAAGCAGTGCGCTGCAGTACGGTGATCTTTCACAGGCTGAATACGACGAACTAGCCGAGCACATACGCAAACGTGTAACTGCCCGCCATGCACTGCTAAAGGAGAGATTTGGCAGTCAGCAACCGATCTTTGATACAGATCAGTGGTACTATATGGGCCGCGCGGCGTTTAACGCGGGCCAGCCGCTCAGTATGTGCACAAGCCATCCAGTCGAGGCTGCTTTTCAGTGGTCGAAAGGATGGCGCGCCGCACAAGCCGACAACCTAACTGAGGGCGGCTACTGAGTCGATACAACCTGGCGTGATCATGTTTTGGATCAAGGCAACAAGCCTTGCAGCACAGCACTCCTCCATCGACGACCTCGGTAGACCGTCGATGGAGGAGGGCCGATCAAGTCAGCACGGGCCGCCTGACCTGTGCTGAAATAGCCCACCGTCCAACTGCCCTCTACAAGCCGCTGGCGTTACCACCTGAGAGCGTGAAGTGGAGTGGGATGCCGCGGGCATCACTGATCATGTGAATTTTCGTCGTCAACCCGCCCCGGCTTCGTCCAAGTGCGTGGTCCGTTGGTTCTTCAGCCCCCCTTTTTTGCCTGCTCCGGCAGAGGCACGGGTAGCCCTCAGGGTGGTTGAGTCGATGCACCAGGTGGTCAAGTCAATCTGGCCCTGTGCATTGAGTTTGAGGTGTAACCGCTTGAGCATCTTGTTGAAGGTTCCTTGGTTTCGCCAGTCTCGAAATCGTTGATAGACCGTCGACCAAGGCCCGAATCGTTCAGGTATATCCCGCCAGGTTGCACCAGAGCACAGCACCTACAACACGCCGTTGAGCATCAAGCGATCATCGACTCTTGGGCGTCCTGTACGTCGATGTGCGGTGAAGAGGTCCGCGACTATTTCCCATTCTGCGTCGGAAAGTTCGTATCGCTTGGACATGGCAGAATCCTTCGCCTAAAAAGCGAGAACTCTACGGAAAATAAGGCCTCCAGAGGCTCCGGTGAGGTTTCAAAGGTTTTCATACAGAACCTAGACATGACTTGACGGTCACGATCGTGAATCTGGTAACTGTCAGATCAAGTCACTCCAAGTATTGCGCCAGGCCAATGGCAACAGAAAAGTCAGATCACTCCTAAATATTTTTCTTACCAATCTAGCCATCATCCTCTCTGGATCGCTTCATGTCGCTTGGGCTGTCTGCAATTGGCGGTGTGCAGCCTTGACTCCTCAACGAGTATCTGGATTTTTGGGGCATTACTGAAAATGGCGCGGACTGGATTGATAGACGCTAAGTCCGGAAAGGTTGTTGAACAGATAGCAACCAATCTGTTTTCAGTTGAAGTGACCTGCATCGTGAAGAATTCATTAAGCTAGTATGGCATGAAATCTTATTGTCAGTCAGAGAACAATCTGATTATCGAGTTGACGTTGGGGGAAGTGCTGTCCGATGTAATTGACGGTGCCAATCGTAGTGCATGGAGTTACAGATGAAGCGTAAACCGTTTGAAAAAAAACTATTGACCATGATCGTCGGGGCAATCAGCACCCAAGCTTTGGCCATCGAAGTGGATATCGGTCAAGGCAAGACCACTTGGATCGGCGAGGAGTTCAAAGAGTCATTGACCCTCACCGGAACACTGACTCAGCCCGTGAACTTGACCGCCAGCCAAGGCACGAGCAATTGGAGGGGGGTGAGTGTCGCCGATACCAGGATCCAGGGCTCCCTGATCAATCGTGCTGACATTGTGCTGGATGCTCAGGGCCGCTCCATTCGAGCGTTTGCCGTGGATCCGGTTGTGTCTCTGGCAGCTACACCAGGCACCAGCACCATCACCGGTGACGTGATCCAGGCAGGAAAAATCATCACGAACAACGGGGGTTATGAAGGTCTTGAAATCGGCGGTACCACCATCGGTGGAAGTGTCATCAACTCCGGTACTATCCAATCCACACAACCAACATCCGGATCTCTGAGCGGAGGCGATGGCATATACCTGCATGGCGCCACAGTGGCGGGTGATGTTTCCAACACCGGTGTGATTGCAATGGTAGGGGATGACGCCCTCGGCATAGCGCTGGATCGACGCGGCACGCTGCAGACCAATATTGGTGGCAAGATCCTCAACTCCGGGACCTTGTTGGTAATGGGCAAAGACGCCTGGGCCTTTGAGGTTGAAACCAACACCACTCCCTTGAGAATTGAGAACAGCGGTCTGATTTCAGCCAATGGCTCAGACGCCAAAGGCAGCGCATTTTTCGACGGCACCGTCGACTATATCCTCAACACCGGTACGATCGAAGCCAAAGGCCAAAACGCCAGAGCCTTCGACTTCCAGGGCGCAACCTTCATCCAGAACAGCGCAACCGGATCCCGTGGCATCGTCAACCGCGGCACCATCAGTGCCGACGGCACGGCCATTTTTGTCGACGCTGTCGAGCAAACGTCCGCCTTCGAAATCAACCAGCAAGCCGGCGAAATCCGCAGTAACTCCGGCACAGCCATCGATGCGGGCCACCTGGCCACCCTGAACTGGACCGGCGGCAAAGTCGTCGGCGACGTGCTCAACGTCAACGCCGTGAACATCGCTGGCCAGGCCGACTTTACCGGCAACCGCATCATCGCCTCGGTGTCGATCAACGCAGGCTCCTTGAACCTTTCGGCTCCCGGCACCACCCTCGTTGGTGACCTTAATGTTGCCAGTGGTGCTGGCATTGATATGCGCCTGGCCAACAGCGTCGTGCCAACCGCGCCGTACCTGACGGTCAACGGCGCAGCGAATTTCGCTCAGGCTTCGACGTTGACGTTGAGTGCCAATCCAGGTGACTTCACCGCCGTGCCAAGCGGCATCGAATACACCCTGCTGCAAGCCAGCAGTGTGCAGAACAACGGCCTGTCGGTGGGCAGTACTTCGTCGTTGCTGGAGGTGTTCGGTTATTCGTCCGATACACAGACGGTCAAGGCCGTGGTGGGCTTGAAGAGCAATCAACAGGTGCAAGAGGCGCTGACCAACGTCGGCGCCACTGAACAGGTCGTCACTGCAATCAACGAAGTGAAAAATGACGTGCTTGGGCAACTGGGCGCAGATGATCCTGTGTTCAAGGCCCTGGCCAACGCTGGCACGGCGCGGCAGTTGGCGCAGATCGGTGATCAACTCAAGCCGGATGTAAACCGTGGTGCGTTGGATGTAGCGTTGTCAGGCCAGACAGTGATCAATGGCGCGATCCTCAATCGCTTCACCGGCCAGCGCGACAACCGCGAAGCCGCTGGCGTGTGGCTGCAAGGCTTGAGCAGCAACATGGATCAGGTGAGTCGTGGCGGCAACAGCGGTTATTCGGGCAGCAGTAGCGCAATGGTGGTGGGTGTGGATGGCCGGTTAAATAACAGCATCACAGTGGGCGCAGCATACAGCTACCTCAATTCCAATATCCATTCGGATTTGGGCAACAAGACCGAAGTCCAGGGCAACGCGCTATCGCTATATGGCAACTGGTCGCCGCAGAACTGGTTTGTCGACGCCAGCTTGAGCTACGGCCATAACGACAACGACAGCAAGCGCCATGTGGTCGGAACCACGGCCAAGGGCAGTTACGGCAGCGATGTGTTGTCGGTCAGCGTGCTGGGCGGCTACACCTTCAAGCTTTCGAACGCGCTACTGATTGAGCCGCGACTGGCGGCACGTTATTCCAGCGTGCGCATGGACGGCTTCAGCGAGAAGGGCTCTTCAGCGGCGCTGAGCACCGGTTCGCAACGTTATGAAGTGGGCGAGTTGGGCGCCGGTTTGCGTCTGGCGGCCAACCTGCCGTTGTCCACAGGCAGTCTGCAACCGGAAGCAGCCTTGATGGCCTATCACGACCTGATGGGCGATCGCGTGGCGCAGACCTCCAGCTTTGTGATGGGCGGGTCGGCATTCACCGTCACGGGCGCTTCGGTGGCTCGCGAAAGTTACGAAGCCAGCCTGGGCCTGAATTATCAGGTGTCGGTGCTGACGGTGGGTGCCAACTACACCCGTCAGGCTCGCAGCGGGTTTGATGCCGATGGTTTGATCATTAAGGCGCGATACGCGTTTTAGCCGTCAATCGGGCGCCTTGCGACCTCCAACTTCTTGAGCTCATTGCGATGCCGCTGGATCAGCTCTAGGGTCTGTATGAAAAGCCTTGAGACGAAGGTCAGGCAAGGCGAAAACAGCCGAGGAAGCGGAGTTTACGGGTTGTAAATGAGCATTCCGAGGCTGTTTTCAACGCAGCATCACCGAGTATCAAGGTTTTTCATACAGAGCCTAGGGAAGCTCCGACCACTACATACAGCCTGGCGTGATCATGTTTTGAATCAGGGTAACAAGCCTTCCAGCTCAGCACTCCCCCATCGACGACCTCGGTAGACCGTCGATGG
>NZ_JABWRO010000129.1:0-14948 GCF_014268985.1 Pseudomonas sp. RW10S2
GGGGGGGGGGGCCCCCCCCCCCCCCCCGGACGTACATTCAAGCCTGCTTGAGCAGCAGCGCCACCCCCGGATGGTATTGCCCCGACTCGTTATGCAGCTTGCGGTACGCATACGGGAAGTACCAGGCAATCGCACAGGCCGTGTGCTTGTTCAGGTCATCGACCAGATCCTGCAGTTCCTCGGGGCTTGCATTCTGCCCCGCCTTCCACGGGCTGACGAACAGCGCCCCGGCCTTGAGCTGGCTGGGATAGGCTGTCAGCCGCGCCAACGTCGCCGCCTCCTGCAGGGCCCCCGCCAGATCCAGGCGGGCGATCTTCGGCCAGCGCTGTTCAGTGTGCAGATGAATGGAGTGTTCGGCACCGGCAATCGACAGATCGCAGCGCCCTTCGCGCTCACCTTCGTCACGCTGCTTCTTGCTCTGATAGTGCTGCAACGCCACCAGCTCGGCCTGCCAGGCCGCCGCGGCGAGAATACCGGCATTGGCCTGGGCACCATGCCAGTAGGGCGCGTCGCCGTCGCCGTGGATCTGGTTGAAACGGTCGATGCAGTCGATCCAGCGCTCCAGGGCCGGGCGCAGGAACTCCAGGTGCGGGTTGTTGATGATCAAGCCTTGCATGCCGCGCTCTCCTTTTATTATGGTCGCGTACAGCCGGTGATGGCTATGTGATATCACCGCTTCAATAGTGAGACAAGCTTCCAGATCAACCGTTCATCGTCCGCGTTTAATTGACGCTCCCGGTGCAACCCTCTAACCTTCGCGGCGTGTTTCAGGTGCTCTGCGGATCAGCTCCGGCAGGGTGAAACTGGGAAGCCGGTGGGTGCCAGCAGGGCGCGAATCCGGCGCTGCCCCCGCAACGGTAGGTGAGTCAAGGCCGCGCAAGGCCACTGGGTGTCCACACCCGGGAAGGCGCGCGGTTTCGGGCCAAGGCCCGGCTCACGAGCCCGGAGACCGGCCTGTCACTGCCAACGGCATCACGGAGGGTGATGCGCGCTGCCCCGTGGTGTCGCCACGGCTTTTGCGCGCTCCCTTCGCCTGCCTGCCTTGTTTTCTGTCGTTGCCTGGTGCCCGCCCGCGAGTGCCCGACCGGCGCGTCGACAGCTTGCGGAGAACCCCTGATGAGCGAATCCACCGAACGCGACGAACGCCACTTGGCGCGCATGCAGCGCAAAAAAGCGATCATCGACGAACGTATCGCCAACTCCCCCAACGAATGTGGCCTGCTGCTGGTGCTCACGGGCAATGGCAAGGGCAAGAGCAGCTCGGCCTTCGGCATGCTCGCCCGCGCGCTGGGGCATGGCATGCAGTGCGGGGTGGTGCAGTTCATCAAGGGTCGCAACAGCACTGGCGAAGAGCTGTTCTTCCGCCGCTTCCCCAATGAAGTGCGCTACCACGTGATGGGCGAGGGCTTCACCTGGGAAACCCAGGACCGCCAGCGCGACATCGCGGCTGCAGAAGCGGCCTGGGCGGTCTCCCGCCAGTTGCTGCAGGACCCGTCGGTGCAGTTCGTGGTGCTCGACGAGCTGAATATCGCCCTCAAGCACGGCTACCTCGACCTCGACCAGGTGCTCTCGGACATCCAGGCCCGTCCACCGATGCAGCACGTCATCGTCACGGGCCGCGCCGCCAAGCCGGAGATGATCGAGCTGGCCGACACCGTGACCGAGATGGGCATGCTCAAGCACGCCTTCCAGGCCGGTATCCGCGCACAGAAGGGCGTTGAACTGTGAGTCGAGCCACCCGTCATTGCCCAGCGGTGTTGATCGCCGCACCGGCCTCCGGCCAGGGCAAGACCACCGTCACTGCCGCCCTGGCGCGCCTGCACCGCAACCTCGGGCGCAAGGTGCGGGTGTTCAAGTGCGGGCCGGATTTTCTCGACCCGATGATCCTGGAGCGCGCCAGTGGCGCCCCGGTGTATCAGTTGGACATGTGGATGATCGGCGAGCAGGAGAGCCGCCGCCTGTTGTGGGACGCCGCCGCCGAAGCCGACCTGATCCTCATCGAGGGTGTCATGGGGCTGTTCGACGGCACGCCGTCGAGCGCCGACCTGGCGCGGCATTTCGGCGTGCCGGTGCTGGCGGTGATCGATGGCACTGCCATGGCCCAGACCTTCGGGGCCCTGGCCCTGGGGCTGGCGCGCTACCAGCCCGACCTGCCATTCGCTGGCGTGCTGGCCAACCGGGTCGGCAGCCTGCGTCATGCGCAACTGCTCGAAGGCAGCCTGACCGAAGGCTTGCGCTGGTATGGCGGGTTGTCTCGCGAGCGCGGCATCGAATTGCCCAGCCGTCACCTCGGGCTGGTCCAGGCCAGTGAGCTGAACGATCTGGATGCACGCCTGGACGCCGCCGCCGAGGCCTTGGGCGCCAGCTGCGATGCTGCCTTGCCGCCACCGGTGGCCTTTGTCGAGCCACAAACCGTGCACTCGGCCGCAAGCCTGGCCGGTGTGCGCATCGGTGTGGCCCGCGACGAGGCCTTCGCCTTCCTCTATGGCGCCAATCTCGACCTCCTGCGCGATCACGGCGCGGAGCTGGTGTTCTTCTCCCCGTTGCACGATCGCCACCTGCCTGTGGTCGACAGCCTGTATTTGCCTGGCGGCTACCCCGAACTGCATCACCACGCCCTGGCGGCCAACGCGCCGATGCGCGAGGCGATCCGCGGCCATCATGCCGAAGGCAAACCCTTGTTGGCCGAATGCGGCGGCATGCTCTATCTGCTCGATGCCTTGACCGACGTTGCGGGCGAGCGCGCCGAGCTGCTGGGACTGTTGCCCGGCGAAGCCGTGATGCAGAAGCGCCTCGCCGCCTTGGCGCTGCAGGCTGTCGAGTTGCCTGAAGGCACCCTGCGTGGCCATACCTACCATCATTCCCTGACTACCACCGAGCTTGTGCCCATCGCCCGTGGCCTGAGCCCCAATGGCGGACGTGGCAACGAGGCGGTCTATCGTCTGGGGCGCTTGACGGCGTCCTACGTGCACTTCTATTTCCCTTCCAACCCCGAAGCGGCGGTGGCGCTGTTGCGACCATGAACGAACACGCTTTCAGCGAGGCCGAGCGCGCTGCGGTCTACCGCGCGATCGGCGAGCGTCGCGACATGCGCCACTTCATTGGCGGCGACGTGGCGCCTGCGCTGCTTGCCCGGCTGCTGGCCGCCGCGCACCAGGCGCCCAGCGTCGGGTTGATGCAGCCCTGGCGCTTCATTCGGATCAGCCAGCGCGATCTGCGCTTGCGCATCCAGGCGCTGGTGGAGGAAGAGCGGATTCGCACCGCCGAGGCCCTCGGCGAGCGCTCCGATGCATTCATGAAGCTCAAGGTCGAAGGCATCGGCGAGTGCGCCGAGGTGCTGGTTGCCGCCTTGATGGACAAGCGCGAGCCGCACATCTTCGGCCGCCGCACCCTGCCGGAAATGGACCTGGCGTCGATGGCCTGCGCGATCCAGAACCTTTGGCTGGCCGCACGCGCCGAGGGGCTGGGGATGGGTTGGGTGTCGCTGTTCGACCCGCAGGCGCTGGGCGAGCTGCTGGGCATGCCGACTGGGGCCAAGCCGGTGGCGGTGTTGTGCCTGGGGCCGGTGGCGAAATTTTACGAAGCGCCCATGCTGGCGCTGGAAGACTGGGCGCGTGAGCGGCCGCTGAGCGAGATGCTCTACGAGAACCAATGGGGAGAGCGGCCATGAGCATCGCCTTGCTGACCGTCGCCGGTGTGGCGCTGGATGCGCTGTTGGGGGAGCCGCAGCGGCGTCATCCTCTGGTGGCTTTCGGCAACTTCGCCGGGCGTCTGGAGCAGCGCTTGAATGCCGGTGGCCGTGGCTGGCGCAGCCACGGCGTCAGTGCCTGGTTCCTGGCCGTGGTGCCCTTGACCCTGCTGGCGCTGATCCTGTCGTGGCTGCCCTACATCGGTTGGCTGGTGGACGCCCTGGCGCTGTATTGCGCGCTGGGCATGCGCAGCCTGGGCGAGCATGTATTGCCCGTGGCCCAGGCCCTGCGCCAAGGGGATCTGGATGAAGCACGGCGACGGGTAGGCTATCTGGTCAGCCGCGAGACCCGCGAGCTCGACGAGGCTGCCGTGGCCCGCGCCGCCACCGAGTCGGTGCTGGAGAATGGCAGCGATGCGGTGTTCGCCGCGCTGTTCTGGTTCGTCGTGGCCGGTGCGCCGGGCGTGGTGCTGTATCGCCTGAGCAATACCCTGGATGCCATGTGGGGCTATCGCAATGAGCGCTTCGAGCGCTTTGGCTGGGCTGCGGCGCGCATCGACGATGTGCTCAACTTCCTGCCGGCCAGGCTGGTGGCACTGACCTACGCGTTGCTGGGCAAGACCCGCCTGGCCTTGAGGTGCTGGCGCAGCCAGGCGCCACTGTGGGACAGCCCCAACGCGGGCCCGGTGATGGCCGCAGGGGCCGGCGCCCTGGGCGTGGAGCTGGGAGGCCCGGCGGTGTACCACGGCGAGCTGCACGAACGCGCCCGTCTGGGTGAGGGGCCGGTGGCCGATGCCGATGCCATCGAGCGCGGCTGGAGCCTGGTGCAGCGCGGCGTATGGCTGTGGCTGCTGGTGATCTGCACGGGGGCCTGGCTCTATGCTTGAACATGGTGGTCGCCTGCTGCGCGCGATGCGCCAGTACGGTATCGCACGCGAAGACTGGCTCGACCTGTCCAGCGGTATCGCTCCCTGGTCCTTCGCCATCCCACCGATTCCGCTGGATGCCTGGGCGCGCCTGCCCGAGGTCGAGGATGGCCTGGAGCAGGCCGCGCGCGCCTATTACGGTGTCGATGAGCTGCTCGCGGTGGCCGGTTCCCAGGCGGCGATCCAGGCCTTGCCGCACTTGCGCGCGCGCGGGCGTGTTGGCGTGTTGTCGCCGTGCTATGCCGAGCATCCGCACGCCTGGCAGCGCGCCGGGCATGAGCTTGTCGCGCTCGATGACGACCAGGTCGAAGAGGCCCTGGACAGTCTCGATGTGCTGTTGCTGGTCAACCCGAACAATCCGACCGGGCGCTGCGTACCGCGCGAGCGTCTGCTCGCCTGGCACGCTCGCCTGGCCCGGCGCGGCGGCTGGCTGGTGGTGGACGAGGCGTTCATGGACAACACCCCGGCACACAGCCTCATCGACCAGAGCGGACGTGCTGGATTGATCGTGCTGCGTTCGTTCGGCAAGTTCTTTGGTCTGGCCGGTGTGCGTCTGGGCTTCGTCATGGCTGAGGCGCCACTGTTGCAGCACCTGGCCGAGATGCTGGGGCCATGGACGGTCAGCGGCCCGACTCGAATCATCGGCCAGTCGTGCTTCGCCGACCATGCCTCGCAGCAGGCGCAGATCCTGCGCTGCGCCGAAGCCAGCGCACGCCTGGCAGCACTGTTGGCCGAGTCCGGCTTGCCCGCCACTGGCGCCTGTAACCTGTTCCAGTACCTGCGTGATCCGCGCGCCGCGCAGTTGCATGACTTTCTCGCCCGTCGCGGCATTCTCGTGCGCCTGTTCGAAACGCCTGCCGCCCTGCGCTTTGGCTTGCCCGCCTGTGCGGCGGATGAACAGCGCCTGCGCCAGGCGCTGCAAGACTTCCAGAAGGAATCGGCATGACCACCCTCATGGTGCAAGGCACCACCTCCGATGCCGGCAAGAGCACGCTGGTTACCGCCCTGTGCCGCTGGCTGTTGCGCCAGGGTGTCGGCGTGGTGCCGTTCAAGCCGCAGAACATGGCGCTCAACAGCGCGGTGACCGCCGACGGTGGCGAGATTGGCCGCGCCCAGGCGGTGCAGGCCCAGGCCTGCCGGCTGGCGCCGCACACCGACATGAACCCGGTACTGCTCAAGCCCAACAGCGACACTGGCGCCCAGGTCATCGTCCATGGCCGCGCGGTAACCAGCATGAACGCCGTCGCCTACCACGACTACAAGGCCATCGCCATGCAGGCGGTGCTGGCCTCGCACCAGCGCCTGAGCGCCGCCTACCCGGTGGTGATGGTCGAAGGTGCAGGCTCGCCCGCCGAGATCAACCTGCGCGCCGGCGATATCGCCAACATGGGGTTTGCCGAGGCAGTGGACTGCCCGGTGATCCTGGTGGCCGATATCAACCGTGGGGGCGTTTTCGCCCACCTGGTCGGCACCCTCGAACTGCTGTCGCCCAGCGAGCAGGTGAGGGTGAAGGGGTTTGTCATCAACCGTTTTCGCGGTGACATCGCCTTGCTGCAACCGGGCCTGGACTGGCTCGAGCAGCGTACCGGCAAACCGGTGCTGGGCGTATTGCCCTACGTCACCGACCTGCACCTGGAGGCCGAGGACGGCATTGACCGGCGCCAGTCGCTCAAGGGCGATCGTGTGCTCAAGGTGATCGTTCCGGTGCTGCCGCGCATCAGCAACCACACCGACTTCGACCCGCTGCGCCTGCACCCGCAGGTGGACTTGCAGTTCATCGGACCCGGCCAGCCGATCCCGCCTGCCGACCTGATCATCCTGCCCGGCTCCAAGAGCGTGCGCGGTGACCTGGCGCAATTGCGCGAGCGCGGCTGGGACAGCGCCATTGCCCGCCATCTGCGTTATGGTGGCAAGCTCATCGGCATCTGTGGCGGGCTGCAGATGCTCGGGCGCCAGGTGCACGACCCGCTCGGGCTGGAGGGGCCAGCAGGTTCGAGCGCTGGGCTGGGCCTGTTCGACTACGCCACGGTGCTGGAAGCCGAGAAGCAGCTGCGCAATGTCGCAGGCGTGCTGAGCCTTGAGCAGACACCGGTGTCGGGCTACGAGATTCACGCAGGTGTCACCCAGGGGCCTGCGCTGGAGCAGCCCGCGGTGATGCTCGCAGATGGCCGTGCCGATGGCGCGATCAGCGCCGACGGGCAGATCCTCGCCACCTACCTGCACGGTCTGTTCGAGGGTAGCCAGTCGTGCGCCGCGCTGCTGCGCTGGGCCGGGCTGGATGACGTCGAGGTGGTCGATTACGAGGCATTGCGCGAGCGCGATATCGAGCGTCTGGCCGACCTCATCGAGCAGCACCTGGACACTGCGCAGTTGCGCGCCTTGTGTGGAGTCGCCTGAGATGCGCAACCTGATCCTCGGTGGTGCCCGCTCGGGCAAGAGCCGCCTGGCCGAGCAACTGGCTGCGGCCAGTGGTTTGCCGGTCACCTACATCGCCACCAGCGAGCCGCTGGACGGCGAGATGAATGAACGCGTGCGCCTGCACCGCGAGCGTCGGCCTTCTGACTGGGGGCTGATCGAAGAGCCTCTGGCCCTGGCCCGCGTGCTGCGTGCCGAAGCCGACCAAGGGCGCTGCCTGTTGGTGGATTGCCTGACCCTGTGGTTGACCAATCTGCTGATGCTCAACGACGAGCAGCGCCTGGCCGAGGAGCGTGACGCGCTGCTCGACTGCCTGGGTAGCCTGCCGGGCACGCTGATCCTGGTCAGCAACGAAACCGGCCTGGGCGTGGTGCCCATGGGCGAGCTGACCCGTCGTTACGTCGACCTGGCCGGCTGGCTGCACCAGGCCGTGGCCGAACGCTGTGAGCGCGTGGTGCTCACGGTTGCCGGCCTTCCTCTCATGCTCAAAGGACCTGCTCTATGAACACCACCTGGTGGCTCGATGCCTGCCAACCCCTCGACAACGACGCCATGGAGCAGGCGCGCAGCCGTCAGCAGCAACTGACCAAACCCGCCGGATCGCTGGGCCAGCTGGAAGCCCTGGCGATTACCCTGGCCGGCCTGCAAGGTCGTGAGCGTCCGAACCTCGAGCGCGTGGCAATCGGCCTGTTTGCCGGTGACCATGGCGTGGTAGAGGAGGGTATCTCCGCCTATCCCCAGGCAGTGACTGGCCAGATGTTGCGCAATTTCGTCGGCGGTGGCGCGGCGATCAGCGTGCTGGCGCGTCAACTGGAGGCGACGCTGGACGTGGTCGACCTGGGGACCATCGACCCCGAACTACAACTGCCGGGCGTGCATCACCTGCGCCTGGGTACCGGTACTGCCAACTTCGCCTGTCAGCCAGCGATGACCGATGCGCAACTGCGCGGCGCGCTAGCGGCCGGGCGCGACAGTGCCTTGCGTGCAGCAGAGCAGGGCGCGCAGTTGTTCATCGGTGGCGAGATGGGCATTGGCAACACCACGGCAGCGGCGGCCCTGGCCAGTGCGTTGCTCGGGTGCCCGGCCAATGCCCTGAGCGGCCCGGGTACCGGGCTCGACAGTGCCGGGGTACGGCACAAGGCCGAGGTGATCGAGCGTGCCCTGACATTGCACGGCCTGCAGGACGGCGACCCGTTGCGGGCATTGGCCTGCGTCGGTGGTTTCGAGATCGCCGCGCTGGCGGGGGCGTACCTGGCCTGCGCGCAGGAAGGGATAGCGGTGCTGGTCGACGGCTTCATCTGCAGCGTGGCGGCCTTGGTTGCCGTGCGCCTCAATCCGCAGTGCCGCCAGTGGCTGCTGTTCGCCCACCAAGGCGCCGAGCCTGGGCATCGGGCCTTGCTCGAGGCGCTGCAGGCAGAACCGCTGCTGGCCCTCGGGCTGCGCCTGGGCGAGGGCAGCGGTGCTGCGCTGGCGGTTCCTTTGATGCGTCTGGCCTGCGCGCTGCACGGGCAGATGGCGACCTTCGCCGAAGCGGCGGTCGCGGATCGCCCGGCATGATCCTCGATCTGCTGCGCCATGGTGAGACCGAACTGGGCGGCGGCCTGCGCGGCAGCCTGGACGACGCCCTGACCGCGCAGGGCTGGGCGCAGATGCGCGCGGCTGTCGAGAAAGGTGGGCCCTGGGACGTGCTGGTCAGTTCGCCCTTGCAACGTTGTGCACGTTTCGCCGACGAGCTGGGCGCAGGTCTCCAACTGCCGGTGCAGCTCGAAGCAGGTGTGCGCGAGCTGCACTTTGGCGAGTGGGAAGGACGCAGCGCGGCGCAGATCATGCAGACCGAAGCTGACGCCTTGGGGCTGTTCTGGGCTGACCCTTACGCCTTCACGCCGCCTGCAGGCGAGCCGGTTGCCGACTTCGCCGAGCGCGTGCTGGCCGCGATCGAAACCCTGGCCCGGCAACACTCGGGCAAGCGCGTGCTGCTGGTGACCCACGGCGGTGTCATGCGCTTGTTGCTGGCGCGTGCCCGTGGCCTGCCGCGTGAGCAGTTGCTGCAGGTCGAGGTGGGGCACGGTGCGTTGGTACGTCTGGCGCTGCAGGCTGACGGCCAGTTGCGTGAGGTAGCCTGATGCTGCCGTTCTGGATTGCCCTGCAGTTTCTCAGCAGCCTACCGGTAAGCCTGCCGGGCATGCCGGAGCCGCGGCAGATGGGCCGCTCGCTGCTGTTCTACCCCGCCGTCGGGTTACTGTTCGGCCTGCTGCTGTGGGCTGCCAGCGCGCTGCTGCAGGGGGCAGCGGCACCGTTGCAGGCGGCATTGCTGCTGACCTTGTGGGTGCTGCTCAGTGGCGCCCTGCACCTGGATGGCCTGGCCGACAGTGCCGATGCCTGGCTGGGTGGCTTCGGCGACCGCGAGCGCACCTTGCAGATCATGAAAGACCCGCGCAGTGGCCCGATTGCCGTGGTCACTCTGGTGCTGGTGCTGCTGTTGAAGTTCTGCGCCTTGTGGGTGCTGGTCGAGCGTGGCGCGGGTGCCTGGTTGGTTCTGGCGCCAGTGGTCGGGCGGGCTGCGATGCTCGGTTTGTTCCTCTGCACACCTTATGTGCGTGCGGGGGGGCTGGGCTCGGCACTGGCCGAACACCTGCCCAGGCGTGCGGCAGGCTGGGTGCTGCTGGGCAGTGCGCTGAGCTGTCTGGTGTTGGGTGGCTGGCTGGGGCTGTGGCTGCTTCTGGTGGCAGCGCTGGTCTTTGCGTTCTTGCGGCGGCAGATGTGCCGCCGGTTGGGCGGGACCACCGGTGACACTGCAGGTGCACTGCTGGAACTGCTGGAGTTGACGGTGGTATTGGGGCTGGCACTTTTGTATTGATACCCGGGAAAATTCGGAATCTGCCTTCAATCATTGTGGAAATTTCCCAGTGTTTGCAGGGTTACGCTCGGCTTCCTTCCGTGCCCTGGGGTAATCTCCGATGCTCTACCGTCTGCTTGTCGGCCTGTTGTTACTGGTGCCGCTAACGGCTCCAGCAGCTGATCTGATCGATTTCTGGGGCACACCGCGCCACGGTGGTAACAGTTTCAACCGCCTACCGCCCGAGCAAGCTTACTTCGACGCGCTGCAAGCCTACGGTGCGACCTGGGTGCGGCTTTCGTACGACAAATGGAAGCCGGCCGGCAGGGATTTCCTGTTGGGCGACGCCGACAACTACACAGAGCTTGTCCAGGCAGATCTGGACACACTGAAACAGGTGCTGGATCGCGCGCAGCGTGCAGGCCTGAAAGTGGTCATCGCACCGCTTTCGCTGCCGGGCATGCGCTGGTCGCAGAACAATCAGGGTCATTTCGATGATCGGCTGTGGCAGGACAAGCGCTACTGGGTCCAGTCCGCGGCCTTCTGGCGGGACCTGGCGCAGGCATTGAAAGGCCATCCCGCTGTCGCAGCCTATAACCTGGTCAATGAGCCCGCCCCGGAAAAGCAGGGTGGTCTGCCGGAGCATGCCTCGCAGGAGCAGATGAAAGCCTGGTATGCGCGGCAGCAGGGCGGGCCGCGTGATCTGCCGGCACTGTCTGCCAAGCTGCTGGCAGCGATCCGGGGAGTGGACGACAAGACCCCGGTGATGGTCGATGCCGGCTGGTATGCCGCGGCCGATGCTTTCGGCTATTGGCCAAGGCCGCTGGCAGATGCGCGTGTGCTCTACAGCGTGCACATGTACGAACCCTACGCTGCCACCAGTGCGCCGAACATGGCGCGCAAGCGGCCGTTCGAATACCCGGGCATGGTGCCTTTCGCGGGGCGTGACGAGCACTGGGATGCGGCGCGGGTAGGACGGTACCTGCAACTTCCGCTGCAATGGGCCGAGGCCATGCGGGTCCCGCGTTCACGACTGGTGGTCGGCGAGTTCGGCTGTATGCGCCGTCTGCCGGGCTGTCATCGCTACCTGGAGGACGTTCTGGAAGTGCTCGTGCATGAGCGGCTGCACTGGGCCTTCTACAGTTTTCGCGAGGACAGCTGGGATGGCATGGACTACGAACTGGGCAGCGGCAAGGTGCCGTGGCGCTACTGGAAGGCTATCGACGAGGGCGCGCCCGATCCGCTCGAGCGTAAGGCCGGTGAGGCATTCGAACCGATTCGTCGGCGTTTGCAGCCATGAGCGAATCGAGAAACTTCTTGCAACATCCCTGGGTGCGGGTATATACACGCTTTCATGTTGACCAGTGAATGCATCTGCACCCACCTGCGTCGTGCCGCCCGCGGGGTGAGCCGACATTACGACGAGGCCCTGGCGGGCTTCGGTATCAATGTCGCGCAGTTTTCCTTGTTGCGTCATCTGCAGCGGCTCGACCAGCCGAGTATCACCAGCCTGGCCGAGGCCATGGGCCTGGACCGCAGCACCTTGGGTCGCAACCTGCGGGTGCTGGAGGCCGATGGGTTGGTGGCGCTTGGCGAGGGCAGCGACCAGCGCAATCGCCTGGTGTGCCTGACCGAGGCTGGCAAGGCGTGCCTGGCTGCCGCACATCCTGCCTGGGAGCAGGCTCAGCTACAGTTGGTCGAGCATCTGGGCGAGGAGCAGCGCGATGAACTGGTTCGCTTGTTGGAGCGTTTGGCCTGAAATGTGCCCTATAAAGCGGGTATATACCCGCACAAACCTTGCGATGGTTAGGAGACAACAACAATGACTTCCGTTTGGCGAACCAGTGGCTGGGTGCTGCTCGGGGCGGCGCTGATCCTGGCGCTGTCGCTGGGTGTGCGGCATGGCTTCGGCCTGTTCCTGGCCCCCATGAGCGCCGATTTTGGCTGGGGGCGTGAAGTCTTCGCCTTCGCGATTGCCCTGCAGAACCTGATCTGGGGATTGGCCCAGCCGTTCGCCGGCGCGCTGGCCGATCGCCTGGGCGCGGCGCGGGTGGTGATCATTGGCGGCATTCTCTACGCTGCCGGCCTGGTACTGATGGGCATGGCCGATTCGATCTGGTCGTTGTCGCTGAGTGCTGGCTTGCTGATCGGCATCGGGCTGTCTGGTACCTCGTTCTCGGTAATCCTCGGCGTGGTTGGCCGCGCGGTGCCGCCGGAAAAACGCAGCATGGCCATGGGGATTGCCAGCGCGGCGGGATCGTTCGGCCAGTTCGCCATGCTGCCGGGTACGCTTGGGCTGATCCAGTGGCTGGGCTGGTCGGCAGCGCTGCTGGTACTGGGTTTGATGGTGGCGCTGATCGTGCCTTTCGTCGGGCTGCTGCGCGATCGGCCACTGCCCAGCCAGGGCGGCGAGCAGACGCTGGGCCAGGCACTGCGCGAGGCGTGCTCGCATTCCGGTTTCTGGCTGCTGGCACTGGGCTTTTTCGTCTGCGGTTTCCAGGTGGTGTTCATCGGTGTGCACCTGCCGGCCTATCTGGTCGACCAGCACTTGCCAGCGACCATCGGCACCACGGTGCTGGCACTGGTCGGGTTGTTCAACATCGTTGGCACCTACACTGCCGGCTGGCTGGGCGGACGCATGTCCAAGCCGCGTCTGCTGACTAGCCTCTATCTGTTGCGGGCGGTGGTGATCGTGCTGTTCCTGTGGATACCGGTGACCGAATTCAGCGCCTACCTGTTCGGCATTGCCATGGGCCTGTTGTGGTTGTCGACGGTGCCGCTGACCAATGGCACGGTGGCGACCCTGTTCGGTGTGCGCAACCTGTCGATGCTGGGGGGTATCGTGTTCCTGTTCCATCAGCTCGGCGCCTTCCTCGGTGGCTGGCTGGGCGGGGTGGTCTATGACCGCACGGGCAGCTATGACCTGGTCTGGCAGATCTCCATCCTGCTCAGCCTGCTGGCGGCGGCCCTCAACTGGCCGGTGCGCGAACGCCCGGTTGCGCGCCTGCAGGCCACGGCGGCATGAACCGCGCCTTGTTGCGCGGGCTGCTGGTGGCGGGTGCGCTGCTGGTGGTGGCGCTCGCCTGGTGGGGCTGGCATCAGGGCGGATTGGCGTTGATGCAACTGGGCATGGGTGTTTGTTAAGCGCTACCCTGCAAGGCAAGGAATTGTCTTGCAGGAGAACAAGAACATGCTCACTCGTTGGTTCGCGGTACCTTTGCTGGCCCTGACCGCCACTGCTTCCACTTGGGCGGCCGACTGCCCGGCGCTGCTGCAGGGCAGCCTGCCGGAGCTGCGTGGCAAAGGGCAGGTCGAGCTGTGCCAGCGCTACGCCGGTAAACCGTTGGTGGTGATCAATACCGCCAGTTACTGCGGCTTCGCGCCGCAGTTCGAGGGCCTGGAGGCTACCTACAAGGAGTACCACGAGCAGGGGCTGGAAATGCTCGGCGTCCCCTCCAACGATTTCAAGCAGGAAGATGCCGACAGCGAGAAGACCGCCAAGGTCTGCTACGCCAACTACGGCGTCACCTTCACCATGACCAAGACCCAGCCGGTGCGTGGCAAGGATGCGATCCCGCTGTTCGTCGAGCTGGCAAGGCAGAGCAGTGCACCCAAGTGGAATTTCTACAAGTACGTGGTGGACCGGCGAGGCAAGGTGATCGGCAATTTCTCCAGCCTGACCAAGCCGGATGATCCGGCGTTCCGGGCGGCTATCGAGAAGGCCATTGCGTCGCAGCCTTGATGCAGCGCTTTCTGTTGATGGGCGATCAGTGCGGGTGCACGGTGATTGCCACCAGGCGCATCACCACGGGCCGCACCATCAGCACGCAGACGAACGCCACCGGCATCGCCAACTGATAGGCCTGGAGTACTTTGCGCAAGTAGTCCTGGTCGATGCCGGCCGTTGCAGCAGTGATCACGAAGCACATCAGCATCGCCATGATCGCCGACATGTAGAAGGCGAAGACATAGGGTGTGGCACTGGCGCGCAGCTTGCGACGGCGGGGCTGGGACAAAGGAGTCATGAGGGCGCCTCTTGGTTGAACATGAGAAGCGCAGGTTAACAATGGCCTCCTGTGCGCTGTAGACCCGTCGCGCTAAGTTCTTTATAAAGAGATTCTTACGAATCCCCAGGGCCCGCCATGGATCTGCTCAACGCCATCCGCAGTTTCATCAAGGTCGTCGAGGCCGGCAGCATTGCCGGTGCGGCGCGCGCACTGGGCCTGAGTGCGGCAGCGGTCAGCCAGAACCTGGCACGCCTGGAAGCGCACCTGCAGGTCCGCCTGCTGTCGCGCAGCACCCGCAGCATGGCCCTTACGCCCGCTGGCAGCCAGTATTACAGCCGGGTCAAGCATGTGGAGCGCGACCTGATCCTGGCCGAGCAAGCGGTCACCACGCCCGATACCGAACCGCAAGGGCGCTTGTGCATTGCCGCCACATCGGCGTTCGGGCGCCGTATCCTGGCGCCACTGATTCCTGCTTTCAGTGCACGCTATCCGCTGCTTTCGATAGAAATGGTTGCGAGTGATCGTCGCGTCAATCATGCCCGCGAAGACGTCGATGTCAGCCTGCGTATCACTCCGCAGTTGGAAGACCACTTGCTGGCCCGGCATATCGCCCGTATCCCGTTCGTCTGCTGTGCCTCGCCCGGCTACCTGGCCCAGGCCGGCCGGCCGACCACGCCCGAGGCGTTGCGGGATCACCGCTGCCTGGTGCTGCGTTACCCCGTCGATGGGCGGCTGCTGCGCTGGGGATTCGTGCGGGATGGTATGCGCTTCGAGGCGGAGTTCGGACGCGTGCTGATCAGCGATGACATCGAGGCCCTGGCGGAAATGGCGCTCAACGATGGTGGGGTGACGCGCCTGGCCGAGTTCCTTGTGCGCCCGCACCTGGACAGTGGTCAGTTGGTGCCGTTGTTCGACTCTGCCCAGCCCGGTGAGGCGTATGCGCAGACCGAGCCGATGGACGTGTTTCTGTGCGTGGCTGATCGCTTTGCCATGACCGCCAAGGTGCGCGTGTTCATGGAGTATCTGCAGGCGAGCCTTGGGGAGAGCTGGCGCGTGCAGGCATGAAAAAACCGCCA